>NZ_LGYY01000117.1:0-37220 GCF_001308045.1 Shewanella sp. Sh95 | reverse complement strand
GATATTGGCTTCGCGCATCTTGTTGTCCAAGTGTAGTTTTTAGCGAAACCATTTGATCATGCAACAAGATGCGCTTCCACCCTAATTTGATGATTTATTTGTAAATCATCAGGGGATTCTTCAGGGCTATGCTCGCGTTTTTACATGTGATTAACCGTGAACCCAATTAGGCTGATATTGATATAAGACTTTTAAAACAGTGCTTTTTAAATAATCAATTATGTTTAAATGAGCAATTGTGTAACTTCAGGTTCGCATTCGGTATCAATTAAATACACGCATTCTTGGCTAACAATATAATAACTGTATAACTGAGTGTAAATGTGTTTGCCTAGTTCACCATAACAATCAAGCCGGGTATTTTTTACCGACTTCCATATCGGCCATGGCAACCTAAAATATTCACTGTTTTTTGTGCTGATGTTTAGGTCTTCATCTAACGGAAAGGTAATATTACGATTACCAACATGACTCAAATAAGTCTGATAGCTTGATTCATCAACTACCTGTAATCCCGCAATGGTATCGAAATGGATTGTCATGGTCACAGAGTCTTGCTGCCAACTAAGTGTTAATGAAAGATTATCTAGTTGGCAATGTACTAATGGATAGGGCTGTAGCGGAGTCTTAAGTGGAAACCAAGGCTGATACATGGATTTTTCCTCATTTTTTGAATAGAAAGCAGCGGAATAGAAAGCAGTCTAAGCATAAAGGTCATATTAAGTGGCATTGCAGTTTTATGGCCGCGAGATACGGTAAATTATGTTGATGTGATTTAGTGATTAATATGCAGCATAACTTATTCAATTAAAAAATACCTTAAGAGATTATCTAATAATTTTTGAAACTAATATCAATAAAGCGTGACTTATCAAACTAAGAACTCAGGTTATGCTTGTTCACAATTCTATTTCTATAGTGAGTGAATACGATGATACAAGGATTTTCTACTGCTTATTTGTTTCAATTGTCTCTTATAACCAGTGCTATGTTATTAAGTCCGGCAAGCATGAGTGCGCAAGATAAGCCCATTAAAACGACTTCATTAGATAGTGCTACAATGTTTAGCTTGCAGAGTAATTTAACACCTAATGCCTCTATTCCGGCCGATTATTATTGGAATCAATTTGGTTGTTCGGGCGCCAATCTGGCTCCAAAGTTAACCTGGGAACACGCCCCAAAAGGTACTCAAAGTTTTGCTGTCACTTTTTATGATAAAGATGCCCCCACTGGTAGTGGTTTCTGGCATCGAGTGGTTTACAACATTCCTTCACAAATCAATCAATTGGAAGGTGGGGTAAATGGAGGAACATTACCCGCTGAGGCAATTGAGGCCAATACGGATTTAGGTAAGCCAGGATTTTTTGGCCCTTGCCCACCTAAGGGACGTGAACACCGATATGTATGGACAGTGCATGCCTTGGATGTTGCGAAGTTACCGATTGACGCCAATGCTAGTCCAGCCTTAGTGGGTTTTTATCTATGGCAACATCGCTTAGCTGAAGCGAACTTGACTGTATTAGCGGGTTCAAAATAGGAGCATGCTTATGAAATTTAATTCTTATCAACCCCTTATTGCTTCGCTCGTCATGTTAACAAGCCAAGCATTTATCTCACCTAACCTGATGGCTCAGCAAGCGGCAATACCACAGGTACAACCTGAGGTTTATGCCACACTTGATGGTGCTGTTGGCGGCATTAGTTTTACCTCAACTGATAGGCTTATCTTTAGTTATCACCCTTTTTATCAACCTAAAGTCAAGGTAGGTGAATTGTTGGCAGATGGCAAAGTAAACCCATTTCCTAATTCAGATTGGCAACAATGTCATGATCCTCAAGGAAAACCGAAAGATCCTAATACTTGTTTAAATTGGGTTTTAGGTTTGCGAACCGACGATCGGGACCGAGTATGGTTGCTCGATTCTGGCCAAGCTGAACCCCGAATTGAGCCTAAGTTGGTGGCATGGGATACCCGTAAAAATCAATTAGACCGGATTATTCCGTTGCCATTCCCTGTGTCTATTCCTGAATCGCAGCACAATGACTTTGTTATTTCAAACCGTCATCAAGCGATTGTGATTGCTGATGAAGGTATTGCAACGGGTCCTGTTGGTGATAAGGCTGCCTTAGTTGTCGTGGATTTAACCACGGGTAAGAGTCGGCGTGTATTACAGGGGGATACTAGCGTGATGCCTGATCTGAAGCGACCGCTGATTATTGATAGTACCAGTGCCAATCCAAAGCGTATTGACGTGTTTGTTGGCGCCGATGGTATTGCCTTAGACAGTGCCCAACATTGGCTTTATTTTGCGCCGATGAATAAGGACAAAGTCTATCGTGTCGCGATGACAGATCTACTTAACCCGGATCTCAGCCCGAAGGCGCTGTCCGCCAAGGTTGAAGAATACGCGGATAAGCCAAATAACGGCGGGTTAAGCATTGATTCAGCAGATAATCTTTATCTAACCGATGTGGGTGAGCGCGCTATCGGCATTATCCCTGCCACGGGTCGCCAATATCAAACCTATGTGCATGACGAGCGCATGGTGTGGCCTGATGGTGTGAGCTTTGGCAAAGAGGGCTACCTGTATACCGGCGCTGCCCAACTGCCGCTGTCCGCTGCATTAAACAATGGCAAAGCAGAAAATCGTCCACCTTATTATATCTTCCGCTTTAAGCCATTAGCTGCCGGCGTTCCGGGTAACTAACTGTTAAAACCAGGAGTAAATCACATGAATATTGTTGGATTAGACCACTTTACGATCCGTACCCCGATATTGGCTGAAACGGTTCAGTTTTATCAAGTCATCCTTGGGTTAACGCAAGGTTGGCGGCCACGGTTTGGTTTTCCTGGTCATTGGCTTTATGCGCAAGAGAAACCTATTTTGCATTTAGTGGAAGTTGGCAGTCGAGCGTTAGATGCTTATTTGGGCGAGAGCAGTGCACTGTTTGGTTCGGGTCGGGTTGATCACCTTTCTTTTCGGGGGACGAATTTGGCCCAAATGCAGCAGCATCTATGCCGACAACAATGCCCATTTAGGGAGCGAATTGTCCCAGAGATTGGAGAGCATCAATTATTTATTGAAGATCCCAATGGCATTACGGTGGAAATGATTTTTCCCTATGCAAGAGATAACGCCATCGTGGGTGTCGCGATGGAAAGACTGGCAATTTTGCCTGAGGGATCAGCCTAAATGTCGCAAGTCGATCTCGCACGATAGCACAATTGATAACCGTGGGGTGTTGCCCATCTAGCTTGTTTTCCCTTGGAGCGATAGCAATGAACTTAATCGATGATCTTCAACAAAAACAATTATGTAATGACCAACATGCCCATCATCACACAATGCCAATTCGTTTAGGTGTAACGGATTTAAGCTTTCATCGGGTAACGGCGGCAGTTGTTGCCCAAGTAATGCGACGGATGGGCAAACAAGTTGAGCTAAGTTATGCCCTGCATGAGGCCAATTTTAATCGGCTCAAGCTTGGGCAGATAGATTTGCTTTGCTCGGCTTGGTTACCTCACAGTCATGGCGTGTATCGGCAGGAGGTTGAGACTCAAGCCGCAACGCGTGAATTAGGGCTACATTATGAGCCTTACGCACTTTGGGGTGTACCAGATTATGTGCCTGAAGATGCAGTTTCACGCATCGAAGACTTGCTTAAACCTGAGGTAAAACAACGGATGCGGCCGATTATTCAAGGTATTGGTGAAGGTGCAGGTATCACCCGTTTTTCTAAAAATATCATGGCGCAATATGGATTAGCTGCGGCAGGTTATCAGTTTAGAACGGGTACTCAGGCCGATTGTGTGGCGGCATTTGAATCGGCAGTGTCAGTACGGGACTGGGTCATTGTGCCATTGTGGCATCCGCAATTTTTACACCATCAATATGGTATTCGTGATCTTCAGGACTCAAAAGGGTTACTCGGGGGAAAAGATAAAGCGGTTTTGCTCGCCCGTGAACGCGAGTTAGCGATTAATTTCTCGCCTACACAAATTCAAGTGCTTGATAGCATAGTGTTATCGAATCAAATTGTTGCAGAACTCGATTATGCTGTTAATCGACAAGGAATGACGGAAGATGAGGCCGCTGCGAACTGGCTGGAAGCCAATCCTTCGCATTTGATGACGTGGTTAGCTCCGCTGCTTAATCCTTCGAATGTCACATCTCAGGAGGTGACATTATGATGAACACTCCCGAATCACGGTTAGTGGCTGCTGGGCTTGAATTACCTGAAGTTGCAGCGGCGCTTGGAAATTACGAACCTTATTCAATTGTTGGTAGCCAATTAATGACTTCGGGTCAGTTTCCCTATTTACAGGGGAAGCTTAAGTATCAAGGACAATTGGGCGCAGATCATACTGTTGCTGAAGGTTACGCGGCCTGTCGTCTTGCTACCCTAAATGCCATCGCGCAATTGAAACAGGCTTGTGGTGAGCTGTCGCGAATAAAACAAATTTACCGCTTAGAAGGGGTGCTAAATGTTCATCAATCTTGCTTTGAACATCCTAAAGCACTCGATGGCGCTTCGGATTTATTGCTCGAGATTTTCGGCGATGCTGGGCGCCACAGCCGAATGATTTGGACTAACCCCGTCATGCCGTTAAACAGTTTATGTTTGGTCTATTTATTTGCCGAGTTACATGAGGATTCTCAACTCGCGCAGCAGACGGCATAAACCTAACCTATGTTTGCGGTTAAAAAGCTTAGCGATAAAAATGCCGCTCGCAGTAAAGCGAGCGGCATCATTCAATCTATCTCGCTCACTGTTGTTACAGTACGCCGCGGCGCATTTGATCGCGTTCAATTGATTGGAACAGGGCAGTAAAGTTACCTTCACCAAAACCTAAGTTGTTCTTACGTTGAATGATTTCGATAAAGATTGGGCCGAACAGGTTCTTAGTGAAGATCTGCAATAAATAGCCTGATTCGTCACCGTCCACCAGAATTTGGTGATGCTTGATACGTTCACGGTTTTCGGTCACTTGCGGGACTTTATCGAAAATGGTGTCATAATATTCGGGAATAATATCCAAGCATTGAATCGAGCTACCTTCCATTGCATCCAGAGATTTAACGATATCGCGGCTTCTAAAGGCTAAGTGTTGTACGCCTGGGCCATTGTATTCCTTCAGGTATTCATCGATTTGGTTCTTATCGTTGCCTTTACCTTCGTTAATCGGAATACAGAAACTGCCATCGGGTGAACGCAGGGCGTAGGACACCAGTGCGGTTTGTACGCCGCTGATGTCGAAGTAACGTACTTCAGTAAACCCAAAGATGTTTTTGTAGAAGTTCGCCCAATGCTCCATGGTGCCTTTATAGACGTTATTGGTTAAGTGATCGACTTCGATAAAGCCTTTCTCTTGGGTGATGACTTGCTCGCTTAAGTCTTCAAAGTCAGTGGCATAGATATTGTTGTCGGCACCAAAGGTGTCGATAAAATAAATTAAGCTATCGCCAATACCATAAATCGCCGGATAGGGCAGATCTTTAGCCGAATCATCGGCCGCTTTGGCGCCGCGCTCCACCGCTACGCGGTGAGCAAAGCTGGCATCTTCCACACGCCAGCCCATAGAGCAAATAGCAGGACCGTGGGATTTGGCAAATTTTGCCGAAAACCCTTCGCGCTCCTTATTGAGCAGGAAGTTAATATCATTTTGTTTATAGTACAAAATATCTTTATTCTTGGCTTTTTTCAGCAATGAAAAACCAAAATCGATAAACACTTTGTGCATAAAATCGCTGTCGGGGCTGGCGAATTCGGTAAATTCGATACCTAATAAGCCCAGTGGATTGAGTTCGCTTGCCATGATCTGTTCCTCTTGATTAATTCAACACGCAGTCACTCTTTTTGCCTTGTTTGCGGTGGTGACTTACGGCTAGTTGCTTAGTTAATAAACCCTTCACTAGTTCTGCCGAGCAGATTTAGTTTTCTAGCCAGGAGCGGTTGTAGTCTTTACTCATGCAATTTTGCACATGTTCGGTTAGTTTCAGTGGGGCGAAGGTGTCCACCATCACTGCATATTCATAGGTTTCTTTTTTGCCAATCGAGGCTTCGGTGCGGCCGGGCTGCGGGCCGTGCGCTACGCCTTTTTGGTGTAGGGTAATGTAGCCAGCTTCAATCCCGGTGCGGCTCATAAAGTCGCCATCGACGTAGTACAGTACTTCGTCACTATCGATGTTGTTGTGGTAGTAAGGCGCGGGAATGGCGCGCTCATGGAAGTCATAGGGGCGCGGCACAAAGTTACACACCACAAAGTTGTGGGCGGTAAACACTAAGTGATCTGAAGGCGGTAAGTGAATTTTGCCGACTTTAGGCGCGTATTCGGTGATGTTAAATGCCCAGGGGTAAACACAACCGTCCCAACCTACAAGGTCAAAGGGATGCCACTCTAAGGTGGTCAGTTGGTACTTATCACCAAATTTACAGACTAGCGGGAAGGCGCCACGCTCAACCACAGCAGCTTGTAATACGGGTGTACGCAGATCGCGTTCACAATAGGGGGCAGACTCGAGTAACTGACCGTATTCATTACGAAAATGCTTAGGCACTTCCACCATTGAAAAGGCTTCAATCACGAATAAACGTACATTGCTGTAATCGTTAAATTTGAGCTGATGCGTAGTGCCGCGTGGGATCACTAAGTAGTCCCATTTTTTAATCTCTAGGGTGCCGTATTCACTGTAGAGCGTGCCTTCACCTTCGTGCACAAACACCACTTCATCGGCGTAGGCATTGCGGTAAAACTCAGCGGTGTCTTGGGTGACTTTCGCGGTGTAAAGTGCCACATCATTGTTATAGAAGATTTTATTGCGGGCGCTAAAAAAGTTGCCTTCGCGATCGGCCGTGCGAGAGTCCAATTTATAGTTTTGAACTAAAGAATCTTCCCATTGGGCACCGTGACCGAGGTGGTAGGGCGCGACTTCCAATGCCTTCGTCGGCATATTGTGGTGATATTTATTCGAGTAAATATTGGAAAAACCATGGGTTGAAAACAGCTCCTCACGGTATAGCTCGCCGTTTTCCTTCTCAAATGCGATATGGCGCTTATGGGGTACTTGGCCTTGTTTCACATAAAATGGCATGGTGGATCCTTGAGTTTTATGCGCTGTGAGCTGTGCCTACAGTGCTTATTGTTATGTTGCAAGTTGCATTACTGTGATCTTCTTATCAATTTAGTTGCTTAGATGAACAAAAAAAAGAATAATAAATCTGTCATCTCAATCTAAAAAATAGATGGTATTAACTACTTTACGCTTCGTAGCGATTGCGTGACATTTTTATTCGGCCAAGGAGTCCCCATGCGCATCGATATTGATGCTTTTAATGTGCTGCAAGTGCTGGTGGAAGAGGGCAGTTTTGCTAAGGCTGCCGAGCGTTTGCATAAGGCGCAATCGGCGGTGAGCTATCAGGTTAAAAAGCTAGAGGAACATTTAGGTGTGCAGCTTTTTAGCCGTGACCAATACCGAGCAGAGTTGACGAGTGAAGGGCGGGTGATCTTGGCTGAAGGTCAAAGACTGCTGCAACACCTTGCCAATATTGAACATCTAGCCAGTCGTTTTAGTGAAGGTTGGGAGCCTAAGCTTGAGTTAGTGATCGATGGCGCCTTGCCGATGGAGCCGATTATGACGGCGCTGAAACGAATGGCTGAGCATCAAATCCCGACAAAAATTCAGCTTAATATGGAGTTTTTGGGCGGTGTGCAGCATAGATTCGAACGTGATAATGCGGATCTGATGTTGGTTAAAGACTACCGCACCGGCCCCTATTATCACCCACAGCCGCTGCCAGCGATTACTAGCGTACTGGTGACTAGCGCGTCACATCCGTTGGCACAATTAAACAAAATCAGTTTATCCGAGTTACAGCAGCACGTTGAGTTGACTATCGAAGATTCCTCTCCCAATAAAACCTATCGAGATGAGCTGCAATTCGGCGGCGATAAAGTGTTTTATCTTTCTGGTTTTATTATGAAAAAGAATGCGTTATTAAAAGGACTCGGCTTTGGCTGGCTGCCAGACTTTTTAGTGCAAGAGGAACTTTTGAGCGGTGAGTTGGTGGAGGTCGACTTTGTCGGTGGCAGTCGTTATACCTTTATCCCCCAATTAGTGTCGACCCTTGAGCGGCCCCTAGGGCGTGCGGGTAAGCTATTTACGGAGTTGATTTTAGAGGAATTTGCTAAAGCAGAGCAGTTTAATGGCGTTGGATTAGGATAAACCTCATATTACGAAATGATTTGAAACAACGAGAACAATAAAAATAATCGCCTTTTGACATTTTATGTCATAAAGTAACTCACAGAAGTGGGCGATGTGGATGTAGTACGCCCAGTCAATAAGGACCGACAGAATAAAGGGGAATCGTATGTCTAGACGTTGTCATGAAGTGGATTATGAAATCATCGGCCACAGTATGCAGTTGGTTGAGGTAGAACTTGATCCCAACGAAACCGTAATAGCCGAAGCGGGGGCAATGAATTATCTGGAGCAGGACATTAGCTTCGAGGCTAAGATGGGCGATGGCTCCGAGCCAGAGTCAGGCTTTTTTGGCAAATTAATGGGTGCGGGTAAGCGGGCGTTGAGTGGGGAGAGCATCTTTATGACGCACTTTACGAACCTCGGACATCAAAAACGCAAAGTCGCCTTTGCCGCGCCTTATCCTGGTACGATTTTGGCGATAGATCTCGCCCAATATGGTGGCGAGCTGGTTTGTCAGAAAGACAGTTGTCTTGCCGCCGCACTCGGAACTCGCGTTAGCATGAAGTTTAACCGCCGCTTAGGTACAGGCTTTTTTGGTGGTGAAGGGTTTATTTTGCAGAGTTTACAAGGCGATGGCATGGCGTTTATCCATGCGGGTGGCACGCTGATTAAAAAGGAACTAAAAGGTGAGACCTTAAGGGTCGATACCGGTTGTCTCGTCGGTTTTACCCCAGGCATTGACTATGATATTGAGCGTGCAGGCTCATTAAAATCGATGTTTTTTGGTGGCGAGGGGTTATTTTTAGCGACCTTAAAGGGCCATGGCACGGTATGGTTGCAGAGCCTGCCGTTCTCGCGGATGGCCGATCGTATTATTGCTCACGCCCCTTCTGCTGGCGGTAGCGACCGCGGTGAAGGTTCAGTCCTCGGCGGTCTTGGTCGTATGATTGATGGCCGTTAAGATATCGGTCAAATCGACATAAACTGCACACTCGAGTAATCGCGCTTTCTATTGGTCAGGCATCCCAAACTAGCTTATGGGATGCCTTTTTATTGTCGTTTTTGGTTTACTAAAGCGGGTTTTATTTGTGTTTAAGACCTTGCTGAATGCGCTTTTCAACCTGTCTCGATATCAAATACATCATTAAATAACCTGTGCCTAAGGCCAAAATCACCGCCACAACATTTTCTGTATACAATCGATAAGCGTAGAAAGTACCAATCAGTACGACGATACCACTAAGGCGTATGAGTAGGCTTTGGGTAAAATAGCCATGGGCTTTGAGATTGGCTAACTGATAGCCATTAAGCATCATAAAGATAAAGAACATGGAGAAATGCATTAATACCGGAGCGGCTTTAAGGTATTGCTCAGGAAATAACCAAGCCACCAATGGCTTACTTGCGAATAACATCATCACGAAAAATATTCCGCTGACCCACAACGAAACTTTTGTCAGCCATGATTTGATTTGCTGAACCTCTTCAAAGCGTTTTTCTCGCACGCACACTGCGACTTCGGGTAGTACAAAACGGTAAATGGGGAAGACAAAAAGCAGGGTGAGGTATGTGATCATCGGCCGCACTACCACTTGGAAATCACCCAATTCGTCTATGCTGAAATAAGCAATAGTCAGTAGTACTGTAATGTAAATCATCAAGATACTGGCACCCGCTTCCATCGAGGCGGTCAGACTTTTCTTCATAAAACTGCGCAACCCCGGATCAAAATGCACCGCAGTTAAGGGCGGAGTGGCGATATCCTTGCGCCGTTTGAAGTACATATAGAAGGCAACGATGAGTGATGACAGTGTCATACTGTAAAAGAGTGATGCAATAGCAGTTTGTTGTAACCCATAAAAACAGAATAAAAAGCTGGTGACTTGCGCGAGTGGCTCTAACCAAGTGACTCGATTGGAGATAGCATATAGCCTGTACATGGCAATTTGATTGGTAAAATAGACCTTGAGCCCCATACTCAAAATAATCCCAACCAATTGAAAATATTCTACATTAAGCTGGAGTTTGTGTTTGATATAAGGCAACACAACGCCCCATGCAAGCAGTACCATTGCAATTAAGCTGTAGCGGAATATATTAGTGATATCCACATCTTGCTTGGTTTGAGAGTAGGTTACTACCATAGAAGAGCGAAACCCTGTCATCAGGATCAGTGATAACGAAATGATATCGATAACAGTGTGATAGAGTGCAAGATCAGCTTTGACTACCCATTGTGCTAACCAAAGTTTAAATAGAAAACCCACGACAATACTGGCCAGCGATGCCCAAAAACCTGCAACAATCGCTTGCTTAACCCGTTGAAGTGAAGTTTGTTCCATATTCAAAATCCAGCGTTAGTTTGCGATCATTATGTGGATGGAATGCATGCAATTCGCTTATGCTTCAAGCGCATCACCCGATTAGATTGGCGACACAATGGCTTTTTTGATGCTTGTTATATTGAGTTGAAGCTGTGTTGTACGCGAAGGTTTTAAGATGCTTAGCATCGATACGGCTTCAGTTATTGCGAGCCTCGGCAGCCGTTTCATCTTATATTTATGCGCCGCTTCATAGTTGCAGAGTCTAACATCCTACCGATTTACAACCAAACAGCAGAGCGTAAAGATATGATAAATATCAGCATGTTGCTTAGATGTAACACTTGTTATTAATGTGCCGATAACGATGTAGTCATCGGAATCAACTTAAGGTGAGATAAAAGCATTGGCTAAAATGTTGGCACTCTCAAAAATAGTTGAGCGTGCCAACGAATGATCTGCACTAATCAGTAATGATATTGACGATATCGAGGATCTTGCGACTCTTTTCATCCAATTTAATAATTGCACCCTCGACTTGGATACTGATCCTTCCCTCTCTATCTAAGGGCACAACAATACGTCCGCGGTCATAAATATCGTAATCTAAGATATCACCACGGTGCAGTTTTTTCTGCCATCCTGGAGGGAGAGGCTGACCCTTATCTACTTTCTTCTGTAGGCCGGGAGGTAAGCCAGTATCTCTCTTGTCATGTTCAGGTTTCGCCAAAGTGACCGACGGGGCTAGCAGACTGAGCACGACCCCACCCATTAGTGTTGCAGTTAATTTATTCATACTTATTACCTTGGGTATTGCATTGTTAGGGTCAATCTAGCTTAGCTTAAATGAACATTGACTGAATATGCGCCATTAATGCTTGAGCATCAGTACGGCTTGCCATTGCTCTGCGGTAACAGGTTGAATACTCAGCCTTGAACCTTTAGACACTAAGTACATATCAGCTAACTGCGGCAAGCTTTTAATTAAGCTGAGAGGAATGATTTCTTTGAATTGTTCCACAAAGCGAATATCGACCCTTAGCCATCTTGGGTTGCTAGGATCTGACTTAGGATCAAAATACTTTGATTCTGGATCAAAGGCCGTACTATCCGGGTAGGCGCTCGTGACGACTTCGGCAATGCCGACAATACCGGGTACTTTGCAGCTTGAATGATAGAAGAAGACCTGATCGCCTATTTGCATGGCATCGCGCATAAAGTTACGTGCTTGGTAGTTACGGATCCCAAACCAAGCTTCGGTTTGATTAGGCCTTGCTTTAAGATCTTCGATACTAAATTCGTCGGGTTCCGATTTCATAAGCCAGTAATTCATTTTGTGTCCTTTTACTGAAATAACAGTCTTATCGCGTTAATTCCTTGAGTTTATCTTAGTTTTTACTGACCACCCAGTTAACTGTATTGATGGCTGCGTGTTTTGAACCGTTAAGTCAGTGTTCAGTTAACACCGCTTACCCTGTCATCACTATAGAGTCTGGTAAGACTGATGCTGCAATTGCTGCAATTGCAGCAATGCAATATCACAACTCAATACAAGCAAAGTTGACGAGTTTAGGTTAAACCCAAGCGAGTTTTTCAATCCCTGACTTATAACAAAAGTAATGTTGAAATCAGTGAGGTGTGCTATGGAAGCTTCAACAATGATGACAGACTGTGGTTTATACACTAAATATCTTAAGGATTTCACCGCAGGTGATGCGAGTTTACACCGTGATCGCATGTTGGAATTTATTAGCGATTTAACCGCTCAGGGCTGGTTACTTGCTAATTTTACTTGGGATTATTGGTATAATAACAGTTACTTGGTGGATAAGCCTGCTTATATCCGTGATGCCAGTGTGGCCCAATGCCGCCTATTATTGACCGCAATGACACGTTTAGAGGTTTTTAGCCCAGGGGTGTTAGAGAATATGCGCCGCCAAGGAGTACTACTGGCGATTATGGAGCGTCTGCAGTGTCTAGAGGCATCAACATCCAATAACCAGGATGTATTTATGAGCCGTTAATCGGGCTTTAGGGAAAGGGGATGACCTTACTCTTTAGTCTAATACTGGATTTTTTTACTTGTGACATGTTCCGTGGATTGGTTAGTTTGGACCACGCTAACCATAATAAAAAGCACGGAGGCCTTAATGTCTGCTTCAAAGACTCAAGCAATAAATCAATCCACTAGTCCACTAAAATATAGTGAGTTTCGGGGAGCTAACGCCCCAAAACTTGTTGAAAAAACCATAGGACAATACCTTAACGATATCGCTAACAGCTATCCCGAACAGTTAGCCGTTGTCGTTAACCATCAAAATATTCGCTGGAATTACCGTCAATATCTTGCACAAATCGACGCGCTTGCAACAGGTTTACTCAAATTAGGCATAGGTCCAGGGGACCGCGTCGGTATTTGGTCACCCAATAATATTGAGTGGTGTTTAACCCAATTTGCTACTGCCAAAATTGGCGCCATCATGGTGTGTATTAACCCCGCTTACCGCCCTGAAGAATTACAATATGCCTTGACTAATGTGGGTTGTCGCGCGGTGATCTGCGCTGATAAATTCAAGTCCAGTAACTACTTGCAGATGCTCTACGAGCTTGCACCTGAACTTAAGCAGTGCGCTGCGGGTCAATTGCAGGCTAAGGCATTACCAGAGTTGCAATTTGTGATCCGCATGGGAGCTGAAAAGTCTCCCGGCATGTTGAACTTCGATGACTTATTAGTCGAGGTGAGCGAAGATGATAAAGCAATGCTTGCGCGTATTGCCAATGAACTCAGCCCCTATGATGCGATTAATATCCAATTTACCTCTGGTACAACGGGTAGCCCAAAGGGGGCGACCTTATCGCACCATAACATCTTGAATAACGGTTATTTAGTGGCCGAGGCAATGAGGTTTACCTGTGATGATAAGCTCTGTATCCCCGTACCTTTATACCATTGTTTTGGTATGGTGCTAGGTAATCTCGTTTGCTTGGCTAAGGGCGCAGCAGCCATATTTCCGGGGGATTCTTTCGATCCTCTCACTACCTTAGAAGTGATTGAGCGTGAGCGCTGCACCGCACTGCACGGTGTTCCCACCATGTTTATTGCCGAGTTAGAACATCCTGAATTTAAACGTTTTGATCTCAGTTCGTTGCGTACGGGCGTGATGGCGGGGGCGACTTGTCCTGAAGAAGTTATGCGCCGTGTACAACAGCTAATGTATATGCAGGAAGTGTTAATTGGGTATGGCCAAACCGAGTGCAGTCCGTTAAATCACATTACCGAAATCGATTCTCCTGTGGAGAAGCGTGTTCTCACCGTCGGCCGTGCGTTGCCCCATACCGAAGTGAAAATTGTCGATGAATTTGGCGAAGTGCTGCCGATTAATCAGCCCGGTGAAGTCTGTAGCCGAGGGTATTGCATCATGCAGTGCTACTGGAATGATCCTGAAAAAACCGCGGCTACGATTGACCGCGAAGGTTGGTTACATTCTGGCGATATTGGTCAAATGGATGAACAGGGTTATGTGCAAATCGTTGGCCGTATTAAAGATATGATTATTCGCGGTGGTGAGAATATCTATCCCCGTGAAATTGAAGAAAAACTCTATACCCATAAAGATGTGCAGGATGCCGCGGTGTTTGGCGTCCACAGTGATAAATATGGTGAGGAAGTCTGTGCGTGGATTAAAGTCCGCTCAGGGGCGTCGATTACTGAGGAGGATATTCGCCATTTCCTTACCGAAAAGTTTGCCTATTTTAAAGTGCCACGTTATATCAAATTTGTGGACCAATACCCGATGACCGTTACGGGTAAAATCCAAAAATTTAAAATGCGTGAGCTGATGTATCAAGAGCTGTACGAAGATATTAATGCCTAAAAGGCATAAACTTTCAAACCGACCCAAGCCTGAACGCTTGGGTTTATTTTTATATGGCCATCTGTGCTTAAGGAAAACATTGTCACATGGCAATAAGGTTTTCCTTCAGTCTTCCCCCTTGTCGTAAAGATGTCGTTTTTGGCGGCGATAGTTCTGCCTACTCCGAGCATTGCTGTCTTAGCTTGGTTCTACAAGGCTAAACAGATAACAAATATTCGCTGTACCTATAGGTATGGCTGATTATACTGAATAGAGTTAAACCGATGAGCTATTTGTTTTTTTAGCGATTAATAGATGAGTCTTTGATGGAGGCATTATGATCCGCTGGTGCCCACTGATGTTTAGTTGCCTATTAACCGTGGCAAATACGACATTTGCTGACACGCTGAAGCTAACGTCATTACTTTGGCCGCCGTATTCCGGCTATCAACTCCAGCACCAAGGCGCGAGTGTTGCGGTGGCTAAGGCGGCGTTTGAGCAAATGGAACAACAACTTATCGTGGATTTTTACCCTTGGAGCCGCGCGATTAAATTAGCCGTTATGCCGGGCTCAGACTACATTGGCTATTTTCCAGAATATTATTTTGAAACCGATAAGTTTATTTTTTCTAAACCGATTGGTATTGGCCCATTAGGTATTGTTGAGCAAAAATCCCGTCCCATTAGTTGGCATCATTTAGCCGATTTGAATCGTTATACTTTAGGTATTGTGCAAGATTATGTGAATACCGACTCGCTGGATGTAATGATTGCTTCAGGGAGTCAACCTGTTGAAGCGGCAACATCCGATGAGCAAAATATCAAAAAGGTGGCGGCTGGTCGTATTGACGGCGCTGTGATTGATATTAATGTGCTGAATTATCTACTTAAACAACCCCACCTTCAGCCGCTCGCAGATAAGTTACAGGTGAATCGGCAACTGATTGCCAATAAACAACTTTATGTCGCGTTTCGTAATACAGAAGAGGGACGGCGTTGGCGGGATATTTTTGATCAAGGTTTAGCGAAGCTCGATATTGATAGCATTATGGGCGATTTGTTATTTCAGCAAGAAGCCTTAAGTCAGTAATGCTATTTTGCACATAACCAAAGATGTGAGATGACAAGTTTTGTCATCATTTTGTCTAACACTGCGAGTAATCAGTTGTGGGCGGTATTTCGTTATCACTGCTCAGCATGTTTGTGTGTGCCAGTGAGAATCTTGTCGGGTGATCGCGATGGGTTAGTCAAGATCCAAACCAGCAGGGCATTGGTACAATATTTTAAGGTCGACTTAGTTGTGTTGGCCTATTGTGGTCATAACATCACCATAGATGCGCCAGCTAAACTGGCGCATTATCTCTTTGAAATCATCTGCTCACCGGAGCTGGATGCGGGTGAGCAGTTTGCTGATAGCGCTGATTTACTCAATGAATAAAGGGATTATTACGAAGCAGAATTAGTGCAATCGCTGCCGAACTATGCATCAGCACTACCCACAGATGCTGAGTGATATGCCTTACGCCTTGGCGATCATGGTTATTACGCTTTCGCTACTGTGGTTATTACGCTTTCGCTACTATGGTTTGCCCAATCGGCGTTAGGCTTAACAGCGCCAGCTTAAGATGTTGGATCCCGAAAGGGATACCGATAATCGTCACAAAGCAGGCAAGAGCATGGGCCAAATGACCAATAGCCAACCAAATCCCAAACAGTAAGAACCAAATGATATTGCCCACCATGCCAAAGGCGCCTGTTCCTAAATCTTCACGGCCAGTTAAATGACGGCGATTCATTTGTTCTTGTCCAAAGGGCCAGAAGGTCAATTCACCAATCACAAAGCAGGCGCGGCCGAAAGGAATACCGATAATACTGATAAAACACAAAATCCCCGCAAGCCACCAGGCTAGGCCCATCACAAATCCACCAAGGACAAACCAAGCAATATTGAAAATTAACCGTAGTAATGACATTGAAAACTCCTTATCGAATCCAAAATCTGTGCGACAGAAACAACATCCACACTCGAAATTATTAATTGATGCTTAAATGTCATAAGCGAGAATTATGCCAAAAGTTTTTCATTAATAATCAATGGTATATTATAGTTTATACCTCTACGGATTGTGAGTTAAGCTAATATTTCGTGTATTTCCTTAATTCTTAGGAAGAATTTAGCCAAGCCCGCGTTACACTAAACACCTTATCTCCCCTTGAGTAAATAAATGCTAGCTAATAGTCCCGTCGAATCATTTTCTTTTGCAGGCAGAGAGATCTTTCTTAAAAGAGATGATCTATTACATCCTGCTTTTAGTGGTAATAAGGCGCGTAAGTTTGCCTATTTTCTAGATCATGATTTTGCTGGTGTGACTAAGGTGATTGGTCATGGCTCCGCGCAGGCTAATTCACTGTATTCGCTGTCGGCGCTCGCCAAACTCAAAGGCTGGCAGTGTGATTTTTATGTGGACCATATTGCTAGCCACGTACTGACTTTACCGACAGGGAACTATGCCGCAGCTATCGCCAATGGTACACAGGTTATTGATTTATCAAGCCTGATAGCAGTTAATCCTTTTCTTCAACCTGAGTCTAAGTGGACTTGTAATGACTACATTGAGCATCAAGTTTTGGCTGCTGAGCCTAACGCTTTGTTTATTCCGGAAGGCGGGCGCTGCCAGTATGCGGAGTATGGTGTCAGTCTGTTAGCCGTTGAAATTGAAACGTGGGCAATGCAACAGGGACTGACTGAACTGAAAGTGTTTTTACCTGCGGGAACGGGAACCACGGCATTATTTTTAAACCAATATTTTGTGCGTAAGCAAAGTCACATTCGAGTGCTTACCTGCGCGGTTGTCGGTGGCGATGAGTATTTAGCGCAGCAGTTTTATGAGTTAAATCCTAACGCAGCTGAGCATCCACAGATTTTGAATGTGGGGAAGAAATACCACTTTGGTAAACTCTATCCTGAGTTTTATGCCATGTGGCAGCGGATTTGCGCCTCAGGTATTCAATTTGAATTACTCTACGATCCCTTAGGTTTTATGGTGTTAGAAAAATATTTACCGCAGTGGAGCGCAAGCCCTGTGATGTATATCCATCAAGGTGGTTTGCTTGGAAATGAAACCATGTTGCCACGTTATCAGCGTAAATTTGGTAAAAGTCGTAAGACCCTATAGAGCAGATGATTTACTTAGTGACGCTAAGACATAATATGTTTGAAGCGACGTAATGTCTAAGTTAATCTTACGACGTCAAACGATGGAAAATACTCATGACTGAAGCGGAATATCTCGCCAATTACGATCCTAAGGCTTTTAAGGCTCAGCTACTGACGGTTGATGCCGTATTATTTACCTATCATGATCAGCAACTTAAAGTACTTTTAGTACAACGCTCAAATCATCCCTTTTTAGGTTTTTGGGGATTACCCGGAGGATTTATCGATGAACATTCCGATAAATCCCTAGAGGAAGCGGCGTTACGCAAATTGCAGGAAAAAACGGCGGTAGTGCCACCTTATATTGAGCAGCTTTGCACTGTCGGTAATAGTCACCGCGATGTGAGAGGCTGGTCGGTGACCGTGTGTTATACCGCGTTGATGAGTTACCAAGCTTGCCAAATTCAGATTGATTCGGTGAGTGATGCTAAGTGGTGGCCATTAGAGGATGTGTTACAGATGACCTTAGCGTTTGATCATTTGCAGTTAATCAAGCAAGCTCGCGAACGTTTAACCCAGAAAGCCTTGTATTCTTTAGTGCCAGGATTTGCGCTGGCTGAACCTTTTACCTTGCCAGAGCTGCAACATGTGCATGAAGTCTTACTGGGTAAGCCTATCCAAGGGAAATCCTTCCGTCGGCGAGTGGAACAGGCCGATTTATTGATTGATACGGGCTTAAAACGTACTGAACGTGGCCGTCCAGCCAATTTATACCGTTTGAAGTCGGATACGGCATCTTATCGATTCTTAAGAAATTTAGAATGTTAGTCAAAGTGTTTGCCGCTTAAAGTGGTTACCCATAGCAATAATAGTGACAGATTATGCGGTACATACAGTTAGCTTGAGTTATCAGGGTTTATGTAGCCGTCGATGTTGTCGTAATACGTCCATTCTTTACTATCGATACCCATTTCCCCATTATCATAGCTAAGTTGCACATAGTGTCTTAAGGACATTATATGCAATTTAGGTATATTCCTTAGCATTATCCGATAAAAAATAGTCTAAAAATCAACTTTACATAATAGTGTCTATAAGACACTATTTCTTGCAGACAACAAGATTGCTGTATATCACAGCGATCTTGCACAGACAGGAGGTGAATATGTCTCTAGGTATTCAAATGCATCAAGGCACAGTTAACTCACCACATCAGCAAGCTGATTTTTATCGACTTCCAGCCGCTAGCGATGAGGCTAATTTCCGTTTATTTCAATTTGGTGCGGGGGAGAATCATGTTCAACTGCGGGTTCCTCCAGCGAAACGCGTCACAGTTTTTTTCGGTTATCGTGGCGATCAATCCATCATGCAACTCTTATTGTTAACTGATGCATTACGCCGCAGCGGTGCAGAGCAGATCGATCTGTTACTGCCTTATATGCCAGGCGCCCGCCAAGATAGAGTCTGTAATGTGGGCGAGGCCTTATCGGTAAAAGTCTATGCCAGCCTGATTAATCAGCAGCAATATGCTTCAGTCAGCGTTTTTGACCCGCACAGCGATGTCACCGCGGCATTATTAGACCGAGTGCAAGTTATTGACAACCACAGCTTTGTCGCCGCGATTACAGCTCAATTGACCGGTGATCTAGTGTTAGTTTCGCCTGATGCGGGGGCGAATAAGAAAGTATTCGGCTTAGCTAAGGCGTTACAGGGAATGCCGGTGATCAGGGCCGATAAACATCGCGATGTGGTCAATGGCCATATTATCGCTACTGAAGTGTTCTGTGATGATTTATCGGGTAAAACCTGCTTAATCGTCGATGATATTTGTGCTGGTGGCAGAACCTTTATCGAACTTGCCATCAAGTTAAAGCAAAAAGGGGCCCAAAGCGTCATTTTGATCGTGTCACATTATGAAGATAAGGCCAGCGAATCGGCTCTGCGTGATGCGGGCATAGACAGATTATTTTGTACTGATAGTTTAGGTGTCCCTACACATATTTCGAGCGAGTTCTGTCATTGCCACGCTGTTTTGCGTTTTATGAATCATTAAGGGAAATATGATGTACTTGAATCCCGTTACCGCCATTGATGGCTACAAAGTCGACCACCGTCGTCAATATCCTGATAATACTCAAGTGATTTTTAGTAACTTGACCGCCCGTAAATCCCGTCGTGGTTATACTGAGCAGATGGTATTTTTTGGTCTGCAATATTTTATCAAGCATTACTTAATCGACAGTTGGAACCGTGATTTCTTTCAACAGCCCAAAGAGCAAGTGATTCGCCAATTCTCCCGCCGCATTAATAACTATCTTGGACCAAATAATGTGGGCACTCAGCATATTGAGGCGTTACATGATTTAGGCTATTTACCCATTAAAATCATGGCATTGCCTGAAGGCTCAGTGTATCCCTTAAAAGTGCCTTGCCTGGTTTTGTACAATACCGATGAGCGGTTCTTTTGGTTGACCAATTATCTCGAAACGATGCTTTCTGCCAATGTGTGGGGAATGTGTACTAGCGCCACTACCGCGCTGCAATACCGCAAAATATTTGAGACTTACGCGCTAGAAACCGATGGTGACATCGCATTTGTTGATTGGCAGGGCCATGATTTTAGTTTCCGCGGCATGTATGGTGCAGAGGCTGCGGTAATGAGCGGCGCCGCCCATCTACTCAGTTTTACGGGCACAGATACCATTCCCGCGATTGATTTTCTTGAACAATATTATCTTGCAGACAGTGATAAGGAACTCGTTGGCGGCAGTGTGGCCGCAACGGAGCACAGTGTGATGTGTGCGGGTGGTATGGAGAATGAATTAGAGACGTTCCGCCGTCTGATTGAAGATATTTATCCTAGCGGCATTGTCAGTATCGTTTCTGATTCTTGGGATTTTTGGCAGGTGATGACAGAGTTCACCGTTGCCTTAAAAGACCGCATTCTTGCCCGTGAGGGCAAAGTGGTGTTTAGGCCTGATACGGGTTGTCCGGTGAAGATCATTTGTGGCGATCCACAAGCAGCTGTGGGGAGTCCTGAGTATAAAGGCGCTATCGAGTGTTTGTGGGATGTCTTTGGGGGCAGCACAACTGCCAAAGGTTACAAATTACTCGATAGCCATGTCGGACTGATTTATGGCGACTCAATCACCATTGAACGGGCAGAAGCCATTTGCGCCGGTTTGAAGGCCAAAGGTTTTGCATCAACTAATATTGTGTTTGGTATTGGCAGTTTTACCTATCAACACGTGACCCGAGATACTGACGGGTACGCGGTGAAAGCAACCTTTGCGAAAGTGGATGGCAAAGACAGAGAAATATTTAAAGATCCTAAAACCGATGATGGCACTAAAAAATCCGCTAAGGGATTGGTTGCAGTATTTAAAGATGAGCAAGGTCAATTTTATCTTAAAGATCAAGCAAGCTGGCAAGATGTTAACCATTGCGAGTTTGTCCCCGTATTTGCCGATGGTGAATTATTAACTGAATATTCTTTGGCAGATATTCGCGCAAGATTGGCAGCATCTCGTTGTTAACAATGTAAATCCCTATCGACAGTGAGAGAGAAAATTGGCTGGCAATGCGGTTTTTATGTGAATACGCTTGCCAGTCAACTTAAATCATACTGGCTGTCATGACGGCTGTTATTGCTAAATGCGCTAGTCACATAATAAAACGGTGAGAACAAAAGGCTAAGAGACTAGCTGGTTTCGTTTAAGAATTTTATAGGTGCGACGGCCAATGTTTTCGAGGTTTTTTAAATCTTTTAGGCTGGGTACCGCATCGGAATATTGCCAATAGCTGATTTCTGCATCGAGCATTTCAAGCATTTTTTTCGAACAACCTAAACATTCGCCTTGGCACATTTGTGCTTCATCTAAATTCAGCGGAATTGTTTGCTGGATTTGTGCGATAAGCTGTTGCATAGCGGTTTTGGTATTCGGTTTTGACATAAAAATACTTCACAGTCAGAAAGTGTGAACATATTAGCAGAAGCGAAAATTGATAGAATTGATCTAGATTAATACACATTTGGTTCAGCGTGTATCCATGTGAGCTAGATACTGGCTGAACCAAACGAGTTCGTCATATCGACGTGAAGGGATAGCAAATCGTGATATTTGGCTATCGATAAAGGCGAGTTGATTTCGGTATGGCGAGGAAAATGGGACCGAATAAACCAACATGCCATTATGTGTACTCGATGAGTACTTAATTCAGACTTATTTATTTGACGACAAAAGCCATTTCATAAAGTTTAAGGCTTCGGTACGTTTTGAAAACGTCTGTCTGTTTTTACCTTGTCTATCGGTAAAAGCAATTGAAGTTTTGTTGACTGAAATTGAATCTACAGGGAAGTTCACTGTGATTTCATGTCCGTTAATTTTGTATGACATAGGCCACACTCCTTTTAATTAAATTCACCCTTAGGTGAGCAAGTAATAACGATAAAATATCCTTAGCATAATTGCGAAAGATGATACTAATGAGTCTTGAGGTTACCCATTCCACCATGATTAATCAAGAGATGCTGTATTGATAACTAATGCAAATCAGCGATTGTGTCAATGGAATATCCCAATTAGACCAGTTAAACATAGTCAAGTGACAGTACTATGACATTGGCCGAATTAAAGAGTTCATTTTTTTGAGTTAATGTTGAAAATCATTAACCCATTATTTTTGCAGGACTTACTTGTAGTAGGCTTTCTTTGTGAGGATCAAGTTTGATACAAGTCAAACTGATATAAAAAGGGTAACAACAAGATACTTCTCAAAACGCGGTGCAGTATAACAGTATATTACCCGCTGGCAAGTGTAATTTTTGCTCAGCGAGTAATGTTTTTATATTGTTTCTTTTGTTGCTATTTTGCGGGTTAGATTTTTAGCTATTTTTCACTATTTGATGCGTAACTGACTTTAGTAAATCAGCTCACCAATAGGGTTTAATAATTTGCTTAATCCCTTAGTGAAATAGAGCGGTGCGTCCAACACTGTGTAACATAAACATCCCGTTTGAGTTGTGGGAGAATGCTGTGCATTACCATCTAAGATAATAAAGTCGCCAGGAACATAATTACCTGATGAGTCCGAAAATTCGCCCGCCAATAATAACGTCAACTCAATCCCTTTATGGGTATGCTGTGGGATTTCACCTAGCGCTTCAATATGCAATAAACTGGCGCGAGTATTTTTTTCATCTAGGTCGAATCGCATCCGACTGACTTTACCAATTTGTTGCCATGGCTGTGCAATATGTTGCCGAAACACCCTAGGCAGTTCGTAGCGGATATTTTTATGGTTAACACTCACTGAAGATTCTATGTAAGGTTCATGCATAGTACTTTCGGGAAGCGCCATAATGTTCGATAACATTTGTTGCCAGGGATCGTTATCGACGACATCAATCTCATTTGACGCGTTGTGTTGAACCGCATTATCACTGGGGGAAACAAAAGCGAGTTTGGCCGCTTCTTCAGTCAATTTAGCTACTTGAGTTTGGCATTCTTGACATAAGGCACAATGTGCAGCAACAGCGATAGACATCGACAAAGGGAGCTGACCTTGTGCATGGGCCTGAAGTAATTCTGCATGGGGGTGATGTTTAATCATGTTGTGTCTCCAAAAAGCTTTTAAGCTTTTCTAACCCCAATCTGAGTCGCGATTTAATGGTGCCAATGGGGACTTTTAAGGCATCAGCCAATTCTTGTTGGGTGAGTTCTTGCATATAAATGCCTTGTACGACTTGACGTTGAGCAAGGGGCAGGGCATCTAAATGAGCGAGTAACTTGGCGGTCAATTTATGGTCAGGGTTGTTATCTTGGCTAACCGCAGCGTCATACAGTGGCCAGATATCATCGCCAAATGCATCTTCACGGTTGTGCTGCACCCGTCTAAGCATATCGAAGCATTGGTTACGCATAATGGTAAATACCCACGTTGCGACAGAACCTTTATCTGCATTGTATAAATGAGATTTAGTCCAAACGATGGTCATCGTTTCTTGAACTAAATCCATGGCGAGGCCTTGTTGATTTAATCGTTGCAGACCAAATGCCCGAATTTTGGGCATAAAGTGACTGAACAAATAGCCAAATGCCGCTTTGTCCCGTTGATTAGCAACTTTGATGATGGCGCTTACTAAGGGATCTGCATCCGTTTTATGCTCATCGGCAATCAAATTATGGTTATCGTTTTCCATAGCTATTTCGATAGGTGGCGATAACTGCCTATCATAGCGATTTTGCGCTGAATGTGATTGAAAATTTTCCATTATTGAGCTCTTCATTTAAGGTTCAATCCCGTTCGAACATGGCTTCAAATCCTGCTTCGCTGTCAATGTTCGATAAGCATGCAGACCAATACGCAGCGCCCTAGAAATTGGATCACTGAAAATTATTTTATAACGGTTCTTAGTAAATCCAGTGTGAGCTGGTGGTCGAGCGCATTAATGCAGGTGTACTTTTCCGCTGAACGTATGGGTAAAATTTCAAGCCAGCGTTGGCAAACCCATGCAATATCATCAAATTGTGCCGCTTGATATTGTTGTAGGTGCTTTGGGTACTCTTTCAGAATATTTTGCAACATATCACTGAGATAACGCTCATTTTTTTGAATCTGTGCTGCTGGCCAGTTATCGATTAGACTGATTTGCGCGCGCTTTAAACCATCGGACTCCACATTGATGTCGCCGAGAGTAAATCGTTGTTTCCCTTCAATGCTGACACCTAACATGCCATCAGGTAAGGTCTCAAAGTCAATGATATGCACTAGAGTACCAATTGGATAAAGCGTGCTATTTTCCTCTGAGGTCATACACAGGCCAAAACCATCGCCTGATTTAAGTGATTCAGCCACCAAACGTTTATATCGAGGTTCAAAAATTCGTAATTGAGTATATCCCTCAGGTAATAAACAGATGGGTAATGGAAAAAGAGGTAATTTCATAGTGGCCTCGGGTGAACTTAAGTTTCTATCATTACGTACCATCATCAGAATTTGATCAGTGTTTCAAGCAACAGCCTACTCATTTAAGGGGATATGATGAAGTTAAATCCATTCGAGAAAAAGCTGGTTCAGCATCCGCTGCGTTTTTGGTTGCAAAACCATATTGAAGCACCATTATTGACCTCAATGATGCCTAAACCGCTTGTGTATATTCAACAGGCGCTCGAAATTGGTTGTGGTTTTGGCAATGGTATTCATTTGATCCGTGAGCATTTTGGTGCCGAGCATGTTACCGCGGTGGATCTCGACCCTGAGATGGTGAGTGCAGCTAAGGCCCGCTGGAGGTCTTCAGCCCATGGGCTCGAACAGCTCGACTTTAGTGTTGCCGATGCAACCGCATTACCTTTTAAGGATGCACAGTTTGACATCGTGTTTAATTTTGCGGTGTTCCACCATATTCCTGACTGGCAATCCGCGATTGTTGAGGTTGCCAGGGTATTAAAGCCGAACGGGTATTTTGTGATAGAAGATCTTTACCGTGCCGCGATTTGTAATCCACTGAGTCGCCGGTTGTTTGAGCATCCGCAGCAGAATCGATTTGACCATCAGCAATTATTGCATATGCTTCGCCAAGCGGGGTTTAAGATTGTATGTGACAGGAATCTGTTTAATTTGAGCGGTATGGTGCTGGCTCAAAAGGTTTTTTCTTAAACCTTAAGGTCTTTATATCGCTGAATATTGAATTGAGCATGGGTTGATTGTTTGTTCTGTAAACTGCTTACCCGAGAAATGAGCCGTTTTCGCATCAGAGTGATTGTAATTTTTAGATAAAATCGACATATCACATGGTTCTCATTGCGAGTTTGCCGCTATAATTTAGCTTAATCCTTAGCAGCTGAGGGAAGTTCTTCCTCCCCAGAGTAGAGAAGTCGCATTATGGCAAATGTCTTGGCAACGGTAGATCAACGCACCAATCTCGTCGGTGAAAATCGGCTTGAACTGCTGCTGTTTCGCATTAATTCGATGCAGCTATTTGCGATTAACGTCTTTAAAGTTAAAGAAGTCGTTAAACTACCACACCTTAACGCTATGCCTGGGAGCCATCCGCATATTTCTGGTGTAGCTAATATTCGGGGGATGTCTATTCCGGTGATTGATTTGCGTTCGGCCATTGGTTTCAAACCTGTGCCGCCAGATGATAATGCCAATATGATCATCACTGAATATAACCGCAGTGTGCAGGGATTTTTAGTCGGTAAAGTCGAGCATATTATCAATATGACGTGGAGTGATATTATGCCGCCGCCGAAAACGGCGGGTCGGAATAATTATCTTACCGCAATCACCCGAATCGAGTATCAAGGCCAATCGCAATTGGTTTCAATTATCGATGTGGAGAAGGTGCTGGCTGAAATTGTCCATTACGATATTAGCCTATCTGAAGGTGTGTTAGATGAGAGCTTGTTAGACAAAATGCCCGGCCGGAAAATATTGATTGTAGACGATTCATCGACTGCAAGGCGGCAAGTGCGTGAAACGCTTGGCCAATTGGGTATTGAAATTATCGAAGCCTCCGATGGGTTGCAGGCGTTACATTTACTGCAAAAATGGCGCAATGAAGGTAAGAATGTCGCCAAAGAACTGCTCATGATGATCACCGATGCCGAAATGCCTGAAATGGATGGTTACAAACTGACCTATGAAGTCCGTAATGATAAGGCTATGGCGGACTTATTTATCACGCTAAATACTTCGCTGAGTGGTAGCTTTAACAATGCGATGGTGGAGAAGGTGGGCTGTGATCGTTTTATTTCTAAATTCCAACCTGATTTACTGGTCGAAGTCGTACAGGACAGGTTAAAACAAGTTCTCGGTAAATAACTTCATCTAAACGAGTGGCTGCCTTTAGAAACATAAGGTTTTAGTTTGGGTGGCTACTCGCTTAATTCTGCTTTGACATCGGCTAACACTTGGCGCTTCATTTCTTTCGCCGCGGCAATGTGGATACGTGCAAGCCTGAGTGCGTAGCTAAATCGATGTTTACCAACGAGCCTAAGTAATTCTGCAAAAAAGGCTGAATCTAAGCAAAATTGTTTGCTGTAGTAGTGAATGGCAGCAGGCAATGATGAATAGCTTACGCCATCGAACTCAAACTGAGTACTGTCTTGTTGACATTCGAGGTCAACGCCTTCAAGCAGAATGGGCCATCCGGGAAAGTTGATCCTGTCGCGGGCAATTTGATACATCATCCAAGCACTTTTTTTAAAGCCTTCAAACACTTTGCAGGAAAACTCAGACTCGGCGAGTTCCGCTTCTGTCCAATTAATGCCAATGGCTAAATGTTTAGCGTAAAGGGTCATTAAGGCATCTTTAACCGCCATTCGGCAGTCCCAAATTGAGGTTAAGGGATGTTGTTTCGCCAGTTTTAAGCATTCGCTGCAGCAAGGTACGGCAAGGGAAGGATGGGGCGCATGCGGCGTTGCATGATATTCAAAAAAATCTTTACAAGGTTCACCACAAAACCAGCAAAGGTGGCGCTTATCGAAGGGAATATCGATACAAGTAATAGGCAACATCAAGGCCTGAGTTCCTCTGGCCTTGATGTGTTAAGCATGACGCTGAGAAAATTAAGCTTCTTCAACATCAACTAAATTTTTGGCAAGTACGATAGGATCGAGTTCTAAACATTCTTCATCGCTTTGCCAATCAACGCCAATGAGCACGCCATCATCATTTAAATCGAATACCCAGTATTCAAGAAATTCTTCAAGGCTAATCGCAACGGCTTGGTAGTCTTTCCATTCTTCGGTGCAGTGGGATTTTGCCTGCGCTTCGCTTGACCACAAAGGCATTACATCAGTGTCTTCGAACTCGCCTGAGTCACAAACCACCCAGCCTTCGCCTGTTTCATCCATCAAACCCCACAGTGTTTGATGCTCTTTTACGTTTTCGATAAAGCCAGCTAAAGCCGCGTTGATTTCAGTCATGATAGGTCTCTTTGAAGTTGCTATTAACTCACCCATTATACGGCAACGGCTAGATAGACCAAGGGATTCTTTGTTAAGATTTTTTCGCTGTTGTTTAACTGAGCAATAAGCGAATTTATCCGTGTATTTATGGTGATGAGCATTGTGTTGACGGGCGCTATCGGTCAGGATGTGCGCTCTAGAGGCGTAAATCGGGTTAACCGGAATTACGCGCATCTGGAGGATTTCCAGTGGGGGAGAAAATACCTTTGTGGATTTTTAGCCGTTGTTCATTCTCGTTTATCCTTGAATTAAGCCAGCAACTGCTTTGTGGCTAAAAATCGTATCTCTCTTGGCATGAGTCGATCCCAACTCGTGTCTTGCTCAGCTAAGGCATACCTTAGCACTGAATTGAGGA
Source organism: Shewanella sp. Sh95 (assembly GCF_001308045.1). Lineage (NCBI taxonomy): Bacteria > Pseudomonadati > Pseudomonadota > Gammaproteobacteria > Alteromonadales > Shewanellaceae > Shewanella > Shewanella sp. Sh95. Next base: position 9,349 of record NZ_LGYY01000117.1, on the reverse strand, counting down.
GTAATTGATTTGATGAAAGCAAAAGGCATGTACTATCTTGCAGCGAGCATCACGGCCTGTGTTAGCTTAAGTGCTTGTTCTAGCGCGCCTACCGCTAATGCTACGTCTGACAATAATAGTCAAATTGCTATCGAACAGGCCCAAGCCGTGCAATTGAACGAGATTATCGCCAGCCATGCGGCCGCCTTTCCTACGTGTGTTGCAAACCTTCAGGCGCGCGCGCAACGTGAAGGTCTATCTGAAGAGACGATTAACAATACAGTGGCAAGCCTACAGTTTGTACCTAAGGTGATTGAGCTTGATCAAGCTCAGCCTGAATTTAGTCAAACCTTCACGAATTATTTCACCAAACGGGCAACGGATTGGCGAGTTAATGAAGGTCGACGTCTACTGAAAAAACACCGAGTATTGCTTGATAAACTCGCGCAGCAATACGGCGTACAGCCACAATACATTCTGTCTTTTTGGGGACTAGAGACCAACTATGGTTCTTATAAAGGCAAAATGTCCGTCTTAGATTCCCTTGCAACCTTAGCCTGTGAGCCTCGTCGAAGTGATTATTTTACGACTGAGCTGATGCAAGCGCTTAAGCTTAAAGAAAAATATGGCTTTGATAAGAGCACTATGGTGGGCTCTTGGGCAGGCGCCATGGGGCATACTCAATTTATGCCCTCGGCTTATGCTAAATATGCCATCGATGGCGATGGAGACGGTAAAGCGGATCTGTGGAATAGCACAGAGGATGCCCTCACATCAGCGGCTAACTTTCTACAACACTTAGGCTGGCAGCGTAACGAGCGTTGGGGCCGCGAAGTATTATTGCCAAACAATTTTAGCTACCAACATCTTGGGGCTAAAGAGGCGCAGCCTCTGTCACAATGGGCTGCGCAATCTGTGCGGCAAACGAATGGATTGTCTTTGCCCGCTATTGATATGAAGGCCGCGCTATATTTGCCTTCAGGTCACACTGGACCTGCGTTTTTAGGCTATGAAAACTTCAATGTGATTATGCGTTGGAATCGCTCGGAGTTTTACGCCATTACCGTGGGCCATTTGGCTGATAGAATTAATGGCGGCGAACCATTAAAAGTCGCGCCGCCCGAGCAGCCACGTTTGAGTCGTGAGCAAATCAAACAGTTACAAACCAAACTGAATGAATCCGGCTTTGATGTTGGTAAACCTGATGGTGTGTTAGGCCGCAATTCGACTGCGGGGATCCAAGCATTCCAACGCAGTAATAATATGATTGCCGATGGTTTCCCAAGTCCTGAAGTCTTTACTGCCCTAGGTATTTCACTCTGATAGACGCCTCGTTATAGGTCATCGCCCGCAGACAATGCTTGAAGCAACCACTGCGCTCCATTGGCGCAGTGGTTTTGTAGGGATAAAACAGTGGAGTGCAAAGGCCAGTTTTGTTAAGCTCGGCCGACATTTGAAATCGAAGCAAGTCAAAGGATATTCGATGAACATTAAAGACGATATGGTTGTGCAGTTTAATTACACCCTGCGCGACGAAAAAGGCGAAGTGATCGAGACGAACGAAGGTCGCGAGCCTATCGCTTATTTACACGGTCATGACAACATGATGCCTGGTGTTGAGAATGCGATTAATGGTAAAGCGGTCGGTGAAAAGTTCACAGTGACGCTGCCATGCGCTGAAACCTATGGTCAACGTATTGAAGGTGAAGCGGCGCAGCAACGTGTATCGGTAAAGCACCTGTTAGGCGCTAGCGTGTGGAAGCCAGGTATGACGGCGGTAGTTCATACTGACCACGGTCAACGCCAAGTGACAATCGTAAAAGTCGGTAAATTTATGGCGACCGTGGATGTTAACCATCCATTAGCGGGCCGTGACTTAACCTTCGATATCGAAGTGGTTGGCGCCCGTGATGCGACCGATGAAGAAATCGCCCACGGTCATGCCCACGGTGTCGGTGGTCATCACCACTAATCGGCCAGAATGTGATGTTTGATAGCGCTGCTAGCGCATTTTAAGTGCTGCGATACAATCACCTGCCGATGATAAAGCAAAGCCCAAACCTAAGTTTGGGCTTTTTTGTTGGGTTATTATTTGAATTCTGCTTTAACCTCATTTCGTGACGGTAAATTCACCTCAAACCGCTCTTTACCACGCTTACTGCGATGAATTGACTTAATTCTTAGTTTTCACACTCCAGATCAATCTTCACTTGCGGTTAATGCTCGTGTTCAATCGGGGTATCGCTAAACATCATATCTAAACTGGCTTGAGTCTGTGGATGGTAGCCGCTGCGCGCCGCAAGGTAGACGGCTTTAGCCCAGTCATAGTGCTCGCTGCTCGCCAGTTTTTGGTACAAGGGCACAATCAGCCTGCGCCTGCCGATCTCAGTTAAGTGCTGTTTTAATGCGGGTAACACGCTGTAGTATCCGTTATCGAGGGCGAGGGCATACCAAGCAAAGGCGATTTCATTATTGTGGGTGCCAGTTAAATGAAAGGCCTTATCTAACTCGGCTAATTGTTGCTCAGTGAGATTTAGTCTTGGCATTTCATTAATAAAGCGTAGCCATTGATGCACAGTCCAGCCCTGAGTGTTTAGGGCGCTGGCGGCACGCTTGCCTTCTAACCATGCTTGGCGCTGGGCATCGATATCATCGAAGGCGTGTGAGTTGGGGGGCACTAAAAAGCTAGGTAAACCTTGTCCCTCAACCCAAGTATCCACTTCGGACTCGCTGACGATATTGGGATATTTTTGCAATAACTGCTGCGTGAGGTAATTGCGGAACTGCTCCGTGGTAATGCTTTGAAACGCAAAGTGATCAAAGTAACTTTTTACAAAGTTATCGAAGCGTTCACGGCCGAACTTTTGCTCAAGGAAACGCAGGAATAATTGTCCTTTGACATAGGGCACGCCGCTAAAGGCATCGTCGGGATCGCGCTCACCTAAGTCAATATGCAGTACGGTGTCGCCTGCGGGTAACTCGGTTAATTCTGCCAATAGTTCAGAGTAACCAATGGTTTGCTCCATCAATGCACGGTCGCGGCCATAGAGATCTTCCATAATGCGGTTTTCCACATAAGTGGTAAAACCTTCGTTGAGCCAGAGATCGCGCCAGGTGGCGTTAGTGACTAAATTGCCCGACCAAGAGTGGGCCAACTCGTGGGCAATTAAACTCACTAGGCTTTTATCTCCCGCGATGACTGTGGGGGTAATAAAGGATAATCGCGGATTTTCCATCCCGCCGAAGGGAAAACTCGGCGGAAGGATCAGTAAATCGTATCGACCCCAGCGGTAATCGCCGTAACGTTTGGCGGCGATGGCGATCATCTCCGGCGTATCGGCAAATTCTTTGCTGGCCTTGGCAAGCATTTCGGGCTCGGCCCAAATGCCTGAGGTGTCGTCTAAGGCGGCAAATTGCAGGTGTCCCGCAGCAATGGCAATCAAGTAAGCTGGAATCGCCTGCGGCATAGTGAATTGGGTTTGCGTTGCAGACATACTCTCTCGGTCGGCACTCATGACGACACTAATACCTTGCTTCGCTGTGACTGTGGCGCTGTAGGTTTGGCGCACTGCGGGCGTATCTTGCAGCGGGATCCAGCTCCTGGCATGGATGGCTTGGCTCTGGCTAAACATAAATGGCCATTGCTTACCTTGGGTTTGCTCTGGAGTCAGCCATTGAATGCCTGATGGATTCTTGGATGTATGGTAATTAACTTTGATCTTAGCGACTCGCTCTTGAGGCAGATTGATGGTGAGCGCTGCGCCTTTGACCTTATCGGCCGCACCTAAACTAAAGGGCACGGCTTGCCATTGGCCGTTTGCATTTAACATGCTGACACTGTTAATCGTCAGGTCACGGGTATCTAACACCAGCATCTTGCCTGCTTTATGCCAATCTAGCTCGAGAATGGCGTTGCCCGAAAGTTGTAGCAGCTCAAAATCTACGTTTAATGCCAATGCGATGTGATGAATGCTCACTTGCTGGTAATTGGCAAAGGTCAGCTCATCGGTGACAGAGTGCATTTGGCTTGTGGCGGAACTTGCCAGGCTGGTATTCGGTAAGGCATTGGCAGCATTGGCATAATGTACTAATGGCAGCAGCATCAAGAGTGCGCTGCTAATAAGGGTACGACGGGATAAAAACATATAACCACCCAGTGTTGTGATTCTTTTTATGGTGTAAAACGCGCTAGCCGTGAGCGGGCTGGCATCGCTGATGCGGGATTTTACTCGAACTGCTCTGGTTTGGGGCAATTTAGCTGACACTAAAATGTAATTAAACTTTATCTAGACTGTGGGATTGCCTTGCTAAATGGCTGGGTTAAGCGTCTATGCCGAGCGGATAAGGACTTGACGTAAGCGCACTCTAATACTGCAGCTGTATGGATTTGATGGTGATGGATAAACCTAAGTTTGCTCAACCTATAGCGTTCTGTCATCAACCCTAATGCGAGTTTAAAAGTTCATCCTTCGCGAAATAACTTTGCTATCATGGCGCGTTTTAACAGTGACTATCACGAGAGCGGAATAGCTATGTTAGTGGAATTTTCTCAGGGTAAGTTGATTGCCACTGAATTTGAAGTGCAGATCCGGCTGAACATGGCCAATGTGGTGCTTCAAGCCGCGGCCGAAGACATCAGCCTTAGGCAGGAGCCGCCGATGATCATCGCCAATGGCGGCGGCGTGCGTTGGAGCATTAAATTAGATAACACAAACCAGCTCGACGCATTGCAAGCTCTCCTCGGCATTGATTATCTGTAAAGCGCTCGCGGGGCGAGAATAATAACTTTTGATTTATAAAGGATTTGTCTGTATGACACTTGAACGTATTGTGATTGAGCCTCAAGTTGAGGCGACGACGGCGGTGATTTGGTTACACGGTTTAGGAGACTCGGGCGCCGGGTTTGCACCTGTGGTTCCGGCGTTAGGATTGCCTGCGGGACATAGCATTCGCTTTATCTTCCCCCATGCACCAGAGCAAGCGGTGACCATTAACGGTGGCTACATTATGCGCGCTTGGTATGACATTAAAAGTATGGACTTGCATGATAGAGCGGATATGCAGGGCGTGATGGCATCAGAATTAAGCGTTCAGGCGCTGATTGATGAACAGATTGCCGCAGGTATTCCAAGTGAGCGCATTGTGCTGGCGGGGTTTAGCCAAGGCGGAGTGATGAGTCTTTTTACCGGATTACGCTATCCTCAAAAACTTGCCGGTATTATGGCGTTATCCTGCTATTTGCCAACGGGTGATGTATTGCCAAGCCAACTAAGTGTGGCCAATGCTGACACGCCGATTTTGCAGCAGCATGGCGAGCAGGATGATGTCGTTCCGTTATCGGCCGGATTGTTGGCAAAAGAGGCGTTAATTGCCGGTGGATATCCGGTGCAATGGCAAACCTATCCGATGCCACATTCAGTTATTCCAGTGCAATTAAAAGCGATTAGTGCTTGGTTACAACAGCGTTTTGAAATGTAGTTAAATCTAAATGCTTATAAAATCATCATGCGGTAAACAATTTTTTGCCGCTTGATGTTTTTTATAAAGAACAATGCGGCTGTCTGCGAAACTTCTGTAAGCTACTTAAATTAAAGCGTTTAAATTTACAATTATATTTTTAATTGTCATTAAATTCGAAAAGTGAAAATAAGTCGATTAGCTTATTTTTTATTTGAAACAAAACTGTATTAAAACTCGCCAAAAATCCCACATTAAAGTCACGTTTATTAATAAAAATGACACAATTCATCTTTATTCTTTGATATTATGCGTGACGCGAGAGTTGATGGTACTCGCACAATCTATCTATGATAAAATAATTAAAATCAAGGGGTTGATGTAATGACAAATAAGCTTATTAAAGGATTAATTGCCACTGCCGTGCTTGCTGCGTTAGCAGGTTGTAATAGTGATGATGACAAAGTTCCAACAACTTGCGCCGAAGCGGGTGCTGCCTGTAAAACATTTACGGTATTACATACAAACGATAACCATGGCCGTTTTTGGGAAAACAAAGATGGTGAATATGGTTTAGCTGCTCAGAAAACTTTGGTTGATCAAATTCGTGCTGAAGTCAGCAAGAAAGGTGGTCAAACATTGTTGCTTTCTGGTGGTGATATTAACACTGGTGTGCCTGAATCCGATTTACAAGATGCGATTCCTGACTTTACTGGTATGAACAAAATTGGTTACGACGCAATGGCAGTCGGTAACCATGAATTCGATAACCCATTATCTGTTTTAGATATGCAGCGTCGTTTAGCCGAATTCCCAATGCTGGCGGCGAACATTTACCGTAAAAATGCTGAGGGTGGTCAAGGTGAACGTTATTTCGAGCCTTACAAAGTGTTCGATATTAACGGTCTTAAAGTAGCTGTGATTGGTTTAACCACCGAAGACACTGCAAAAATCGGTAACCCAGAATTTATCAGCGATTTAATTTTCACCGATCCTAAAGTGGAAGTGGCGAAAGTTATCAAAGAAATTAAAGACGCCAAAGCGGCTGATATTATCTTCGCAACGACTCACATGGGTCACTATGCCGATGGCCAAAACGGTAGCAACGCCCCAGGCGACGTCGCTATGGCACGTGCGTTGAATAAAGGCGACTTACAAGTTGTGATTGGTGGTCACTCACAAAATCCAGTGTGTATGGAACCGGGTACTGACAATAAGTCTTATGCCGACTTCAAACCTGGTGATGACTGCGCGCCAGATCAACAAAACGGCACTTGGATCATGCAAGCCCACGAATGGGGTAAGTATGTTGGCCGTGCGGATTTCCAATACTTCAACGGTGAACTGCATTTAGCCAGCTACAAGCTGATCCCTGTTAACATGCGTAAACTGGACGAAGCGGGCAAGAAAACCACAGAACTGGCTGGCACTAAGATTGAGCCAGATGCTGAGTTAAAAGAGCTGCTGTCTTACTATCAAGAGAAAGGCCAAGCTAAGTTAGACGAAGTGATTGCGACTACCGATGCGCTGCTCGATGGTGAACGTGCAAACGTACGTAACAAGCAAACCAACTTAGGCCGCATGTTAGCCATGGCACAAAGCGGTAAAGTGTCTGCTGACTTTGGTGTAATGAACTCAGGTGGTGTGCGCGCTTCTATCCAAGCGGGCGACATTACTTACCGTGACGTGCTGACGGTTCAACCTTTCGGCAACATGGTGACCCTGAACGAAATGACGGGTACTGAAGTTGCAGCTTACTTAGGCGCAGTGGGCAGTATCCAAATCGGTTCGGGAGGTTATGCGCAGATCACTGGCGTGAAAATGACCATCGACTGTGCGGCTAAAAAAGCAACAGTCCATGAAATCAATGGTAAAGAGTTCAGCGCTACAGCAAACTACAAATTCACTGTACCTAGCTTTAACGCTGCAGGTGGTGACGGTTATCCTAAACTGGCGAGCCCAATCCAGACAGGTTATGTAGACGCCGATTTACTTTATTCCTTCCTGAAAGAGAAACAATCCATTGTTGCAGCTGATTATAATCCAGTAGGTGACATTGTGTATGAAAACTCTGAAAGTGTAGAAGGTTGTAAGATTACTGCTAAGTAATCTACAGCGGTTAATAAAATGCCACTCAATTTGAGTGGCATTTTTATTTTGCTCGTTTATTTTTCCATCCGTTAGATACAGCCTAAAATCACCATAAAATAAAGCGATACATTTTGCTAACTATGTATATTAAATTGAGTAGATTGATATTTCGTAACGCGAGATGTTCAATTGATTCTATTTGTATCAGTTTATCAATAATCGCTTAAATTTGCTTAAAGACCTTTAACGCTATGTTTGGGTTGAATTTTGTACGTTTTAAACTCAAAATTTATTTGCTGTGTATGTATCAATTTGTTTTTTTGTTGTTATTTGTTGTTGTCGATATTCGTTTTGATTAACAGTATTGATACGTCAAGGGAACTTGAAAATTAACTAAAATAACAACAAGACGGGTTTATTCATTTAAGCCTCAAGGAGAGATATATGCATCATCTAACGTTAGCAGCTAGAGCTGTGCGCGCTAGTCTAATCACTATGGGTTCTGCTAGTGTTTTATTATCTGGAATAACGATTGCGGCAGAAGAAAATACCAAAGTTGAACGTATTGAAGTCACTGGATCACGTATTAAACAGGTGGATATGGAAACCGTTTCTCCTGTCACTGTGATTAATGCGGCTGATATTGCGATGACGGGTGAAAAAACCGTTGCTGATGTTTTGAATAACTCGGCAATCAATAGCTTTGGTTCATGGCGGGGCGTTTCTGGTTATGGGTCAGGTGCTAGCTCAACAAGTAATGTTAATCTTCGCGGACTAGGCTCGTCTGCTACGCTGGTGTTGCTCGATGGCCGCCGTATGCCTGGTACGAGCTCAAGCTCGGGCTCTGTTGCAGACACATCCTCAATTCCAATGGCGATAGTCGAGCGCATTGAAATCCTACGTGATGGCGCCTCTGCTGTTTATGGTTCAGATGCTGTTGCGGGTGTGATCAACATTATTACCAAAAAAGAATTTGATGGCTTGCAATTAGATTACAGTACAGAGCAGCCTAGTGTTGAAGGCGGTGATGCTAATCGTTTATCCATTGCAACAGGTTATAATACGGATAAAGGCAATATTACCTTAACCTATGAATACTATGATACCAAAGCCGTCATGGATCGTGATATTTGGAATATGGACGATCCGAGTTACGCAACCTACAGTGGTTTTAGTTCTGTGCCAAATGGTAAATATGGCACAGGTAATGGCAGTTGGTATAGCAATTCAGATATTTGTGACCAAACTGAAAATACCGTCGATACAACCGATGGAAATAATAAGGGCCGCTGTTTATATGATTATGGTAGAGTGACTAAATTATTTGGTGATCAGACCCGTAATTCCTTTTTATCCAATTTTACCTATGAAATTACCGACGGTATTCAATTTCGCGGTCGTGCATCTGCCTCGTTAGCTGAAACTGAAACGCGTTACGCAGGGACACCTGTGTCAACAAATTATCCAGTAATGAGTGCTGATAATAAATTCAACCCCGTTGGGGAAGATATGACACTTTATATGCGCTCTGCCCAAATTGGCGAGCGTGATACCTTAACTGAGACCAATAATGTCGATATTCTCGGTGGTTTTATTGGTACGCTGGATTTAGGCAATGGCATTGATTGGGAATTAAATGCACAGCATTCCCGCTCAACCACGAATTCATTTAATTACAATTTAATTAATGATGAGACCGACTTTCCGCACCTGATTTAGGAATAAATTTGCCGATACCGTTCGCCTAACACGTCGAGAATGATCTGCTGGTCCACTGTGAGTCCTGTGACTTGAGGTGGCGCCTCTCCCAACTGGTACTCGT
>NZ_LGYY01000093.1:0-37338 GCF_001308045.1 Shewanella sp. Sh95 | reverse complement strand
ATCCTCGCGGATAAGCCCTTGCCATTCACTAGTAGTTAGCGTTTAATAACAGCATGTTATTGAACGGTGACCTTCCTACAGAGGACTTTCACCTCATTAGTTCATGCCCATGCTGGGCGTACACAAGGCCCGGCAGCACGCAGCCTTCGGCTGCTGGACTCGCTACGCTCGCCGCTGCGGGCGTCGTTAGCTTCTTAAAGGCAGGAATCATCAAAATCCAAGCTCAATCGTTCTGAAAAATCCGCTTTTAGCGTTCAAATTTCACAACTTGGCTTTCGAGTTTGTCGGATTCTCACTTGGTAGAATGTGTTGAATGTTCAGCAGTTTCAAAGTCGCTGAAAACCATCAAGCTTCGATGCTTCAATGTTGTTGGATGCTCCACATGGAAAGTTTGGTTTCACAAAGGCTGCATCAACGCTGAAAGTGTGCTTTCTTTGTCGCGGACTCTTAACCGTGGCCAAGTAAGCCTTGAACGTTTTGAGTTTTGGCAGCCACCTTCACAGCTTTTGGTGTTGGACGTGTGTTTGTTTGATGCTTTTGCGTAAAATGCATTTCAAGAGAAGTGGTTAAAAGTCATTTTGAAACAATAGGCTACGAAGCTAACAAACGCCTCAAGAGGGACTATCAACGCGTGGCGTTTCCAGTCCCATTGAGCCGCGGTGGTTGCAGTTGTTGTGTTTGGGTTTAGTGTTATGCGTTGCCAGCCCCTTAGGCGGGCGTTAAATCCTTAAAAAATTTTAATCCGAAACTGAAGAGTTAGAGCAACGGCTCTATCACGCTTCTGTCCCAAAGTGAGTTGCGTATTGTCGAGTATGAATAAGTCGGCTTAATTTAATGGTGCAAAAGGCGTCATTTCTATCCCACGAAAGAGCTGATAGCGGTCGATATCATCGTCTAAATATTGGATATTTTGCGTCCACTGCCATGCGCCTTGGGGCGATTTAGCTTCGAATAACAGTTGGATTAAGGCGGCGCGCGCATTAACGACTCCCTCGCCCAGCAGGGAATAATCACCATTTTGTTGATATAAACTAAAGAGTTGCTGCTTCTCCTGCGAGACACCGTCGTAGTAGGTTAACAGCACTTGCTCGCCTTGCTCCCGAAACCACCAGGTTTCGCTGTAGGGAGCGTGCGTACCGACACTTACGGAGAGGATCAACTGCCGCTGATCATGGGAACAAAATCCATTGACCGTCACTTGTCTAGGGGTGTCACTTGCCTTAGCGGCATTGCCCTGCCACTGCCCCACCATTTGCGGGCAAAAGGCTTTAAAACTGACCTTAGCGGCTTGCGCAGGAAAGATAGCCAAGCTGCCCAAGGCGAGTATCAATACATTTTTGATCAATAGCTTGCCCAGTTTTTGCGGGATGATTAACGCCATATTCAAGTCCTATTTCAATCTCCCAATACATTAGCGTTAAAACACCTTAGCCACAAATACGCCATAACACTTGCGCCATGCCCAACATACCTCGTCATCAAAATGCGGCCAGTGGTTACAGTTACTTACATAAAAGTCACTCTCGCCACCGATAGACTCAGTTTGATTTCATGCTCAGTTTCTATACTGTGATGTTTAACGGGACAAAATAACGATAACACTCTGAATGATAAGGAGACATCTAGTGAAGAAGGCAGGCATTTTACTGCTTAGCTTACTCATGCCTTTCAGCACGGCATTTGCAGAAGCAAGCAAACCACTCTCAGTCGAATTACTTTGGCAACTCAAACGCATAGGTAGCCCAGTGGTGTCATCCACGGGCGAGCATATTATTGCGCCTGTGACTGAGTACGACCTTAAGGAAGACAAAGGTTCAACCCAACTATGGCGCTTCGACGGTGAAGGTAAAAATAACCGTGCGATTACCGCCAAAGGCTTAAAAGTCAGCGAGCCGGTGTTTTCGCCAGATGGTAAAACCTTGGCTTTTATCAGCGAACGTAACGATGATGACGCGGGCCAAATTTACCTACTACCTATGGATGGTCCGGGAGAAGCCAGCAAGCTCACGGACATTCCCACCGGCGTCAATGGCATCAAGTGGGTTGGCAAGCATTTGTATTTTATTAGCAATATCTTTCCTGAACAGAATTGGGAGCAAATGAAGGCCCAGCTCAAGACAGATAAAGATAATAAAGTCTCCGCCCGCCAGTGGAATGCACTGCCCTATTCGCAGTTCGATCATTGGTTAGATGAGCGCCGTCAGGCCCATGTATTTAGGATCCCAGCCACAGGCGGCGCGGTTGAAGCCGTGACTCAGCCTTTAGGCCATGAACTGCCACGCTCAAGCCAAAGCAGTTCAAGCTATGATATCTCCCCCGATGAGAGCTTAATCGCCTTTAGCGCCTATGGTTCGGATAATCGGGTTGATCCTAAGTTAGATTTGTTCCTCGCCACTATAGGCGGCAGCAAGGCTGAAAACATCACTCCAGAAAACCCCGCGCCGGATCTCAATCCATCCTTTAGTCCTAACGGTAAAACCTTGGCCTTTACTCGCCAAAAAATTACCGGATTTTATGCCGATACCGCAAGGCTAATGCTGCTGGATGTAAGCAGTCGCAAACTCACCACGCTCACCGCGGATTGGGATCGCTCAGTGTCTGACTTCAACTGGACACCCGACAGCAAGGGGTTCTATGCCAGCATTGATGATGCCGCCACTAACCGTATTTACCATATCGATGCCAAGAGCGGTAAGGCCAAGGCCATCACCCAAGCTACCGACTTTAGCCAACCTGCTATCGCTAAAGATGGCCAGTTGATTGCGACCAATCAAAGCTTTTTGTATCCAGCGCGTTTAGTCAGCATCAATCCTCGCAATGGTAAAACCGAGCGTTTAGAACAGTTTAACGATGATATTTTAAAGGATGTCGATTTAGGCACCTATGAGTCGGTCACCTACAAAGGTTACCAAGGCCAAGACATTCAAATGTGGGTGCACTATCCTCCCGGGTTCGACCGCAGCAAAAAGTATCCGCTGTTTATGTTAATCCACGGCGGTCCGCACAACGCCATTAGCGATGGTTTCCACTACCGCTGGAATGCGCAAACCTTTGCCTCTTGGGGTTATGTTACCGCGTGGCCAAACTTCCATGGCTCTAGCGGCTTTGGACAAGAGTTTGCCGATGCCATTAACCCAGATTGGAAAAACAAATCCCTCGAAGACGTACTCAAAGCGGCAGACTGGTTTAAGCAACAAAGCTGGATCGATAGCGATCGTATGGTCGCCGGCGGCGCCAGTTATGGGGGCTACTTAACCTCGATTATTTTAGGCCAGCCACATCCCTTTAAAGCGCTGCTGATCCATGCCGCGGTATACGACATGTATTCACAAATGTCGGCGGACTTTGCCGTCCACAGCACCCGCTTTGGTAACTACTGGGATAATCCTGAGCTGTATAAAGCGATTTCACCCCATTACTTTGCCGCCAACTTTAACACCCCAACCTTAGTCAGCCATGGTCAGCTCGATTACCGTGTGCCTGTCGGCCAAGGTTTTGAGCTATTCCGTACTCTACAAACCCGTAATGTTGAATCGCGGATGATTTATTTCCCCGATGAAAACCATTGGATTATGAAGCCTAACAACTCCATCTATTGGTATAACCAAGTGAAAGATTGGATGGCTCACTACGCTAAGCCAGGTGCGCAATAACGCCTAGAACCTAGAACCTAGAACCTAGAACCTAGAACCTAGAACCTAGAACCTAGAACCTAGAACCTAGAACCTAGAACCTAGAACCTAGAACAGAAAAACAAAAGGTCTGCACTCTGCAGACCTTTTTATTGGGCAAAATAACTAACGCCAGTAGTTATTGACCAAAACCCACCGCATTAATATCGACGGTTTGTACTTGGCCATACTTGGCAGCTATCGGCGCAATCTTGCTGGCGTTGCCGATCAGCACAAACTGTAAGTCCTTTTGCGGGAAGTAAGTTTTCACTAACCTTTGAGTCTCTTCTAAGGTTAAACCGTCCACTTTAGCTTGGAACTCATTGATAAACTTATCATCGAAGCCGTACAGATACATGCCAGATAAGAGTCCTGCCAATTGGCCCGAGGTTTCGAACTTAGGCGGGAACTGACCTTTAACATAGGCTTTAGCCGAATCCAGAGTCGCTTGGTCGACGCCTTTTTCCCATAAACGAGCATAGGTTTTCAGGGCTAAATCAATCGCCTGTTGAGTGGTTTCCGTCTTAGTGAAGGTGCTAATGGTAAACACGCCCGAGTCGGTATAAGGACTAAAGCCGGAGCGCGCGCCATAGGTTAGCCCCGCATTCACCCGCAGCTCATCGTTCAGCCAAGAGGTAAAGCGACCACCTAAAATAGTATTCACTACCGTTAGCCCCACATAGTCAGGGTTATCACGGCTAATGCCTAAACCACCGATAACAAAGGTAGTTTCCATCGCATCTGGCTTATCCACCAGCAGCACTTTGGCCTCAGTTAACTTAGGTAAACCTTGGTTTAAGTCGGGCTGAACGAGTTTTTCGCTGCCTTTCCACTGGCCAAAAGTCTGGGTTAGCTTGGCCTTCATCGCCGCCACATCAAAATCCCCCACCACAGTTAATGCAGTATTGGTGGGCTGATAGTAGCTCTTATGGAAGGCGCGCAGCTGCGACACTGTGACTTGCTCAAGAGACTCGCGATTACCCGATGAGGCATTACCGTAAGGATGAGCACCGAACACCAGTTTATCGAAGTAGCGACCAATCACGGCGCGCGGGCTTTCTTTATCCTGCTGTAAACCCGCAATGGCGCGCTGTTTAAGCTTATCGAACTCGGCCGAATCAAAGTCGGGGCTTAATAACGCGGCGCTGAATAGGCCGAGCATCACATCGGTATCTTTCGCCATAAAATCGGCGGCCAGATAACTGCCTTCTTTATCGGCTTCTGCCCCTAAGCTAGCGCCGAGAAAATCCACTTGTTGCTCAATCTCGGCCTTGGATTTACCCGCCGCGCCAAGGAGTAAACCTTGAGCGGTCATTTGAGCGATACCTGCTGTGGTGTCGTTAACCGCCCCGGCACGCACGACCGCGTTTAGGGTGATTAACGGCACTTCGCGCTGTGGCATTAAATACACGGTAAGGCCGTTATCTAGCACTAACTTGTCGTAACTTGGCATGGCAAAGCTGCCGGTATCGACGCGTTTGGATGCAGTGGTGGAGGCGCAGCCGGATAAGGCTAAGCTAGTGCCTAGGGCCAATGCGACCACTAACTTCGTCGGTTGCCAAGATGATTTGACAAAGGATGATTTTACAAAGGAGAGTTTCATTGCTATCGATTTCATTGAGAGTTCTCCTCGTTTGCCGCCAATACCGCGACCGTGCGATTCGATTTGCGTAAATAGGTTTGGGCAACACGTTGGATATCCGCAGGCGTTACCTTGTTATAGGCCTCTGGCGCATTAAATAACTTGTCGTAACTGCCAAAATACATTTCATAGGTGCCGATAGTGTTGGCCTTACCATTAATGGTTTCCATCGCGCGGTAAAAATCCATCAACTTGATATTTTTAACTTTATCTAGCTCTTGCTGGCTAACGCCATGGGTCGCAATGGCATCGATTTGTTCAATCAGCGCCCGCTCTAGCGTCGATGCTTTCACCTCTGGCGTAGCTACACCCATGACGTAAAAGAGATTGGGATCGACCGACATCGGCATATAGGTTTGCGCTTCTAAGGCCACTTGTTTATCCACCAGCGCTTGATATAAACGCGAGCTATTGCCTTGGCTTAAAATCGAACTTAATAAATCCAGCGCATAAAAATCTGCGTGAGTCGCTGCCGGAATATGGTAAGCCAGCATCACATTAGGCGTACTGACCGAGGCTTTTTGAACAAAGGTACGGCGCTCACCCTTTTGCTCAGGCTCCACGGTACGCACGGCCTTTGGCGGTGTTTGCGCAGGAATAGGCGCAAAGTACTTGTCGGCCAAGGCTTTTACTTGGGCAAGCTTCACATCACCCGCAATCACCACGACCGCATTGTTTGGCGCGTAATAGGTCTTATGGTATTGCACTAAATCTTCCAGGGTCCAAGCGGCGATATCCGATTCATGACCAATCACAGACCAAGAATAGGGATGCGCTAAAAAGGCCACGCCTTTAACTTCGCCTTCAAGGGTATTCCAGTTAGAGTTTTCAAGCCCAGTTGAACGCTCCGACTGCACTACGCCACGTTCGCTTTCCACCATAGCGGGATTGATATCTAAGTTGGCGATACGGTCAGCCTCAAGGTCGAACATGGTTTCCAGCGCATTGGCTGGGAACCAGTCGGTATAAACCGTCATATCCTCTGTGGTGTAGGCATTGTTAGCCCCGCCCGCGGCTTCCATAGTGCGGTCGAACATCTTCGGGCCGTATTTTTTCGAGCCATTAAACATCATATGTTCGAAAAAGTGTGAAATACCGGTAATCCCCGGGACTTCGTTACGGGAACCGACTTTCCAAAATAGATACATGTTGGCATTGGGAATAGAAGAGTCCTCTAGCACCATGATTTTCATGCCGTTATCTAGCGTGAAACTCTTAATATCTTCTGCCGTGGTGGCCTGTGCTTGGCTTAGGGGATTAAAGAGTCCCATCGCCAATACCAGCGCCGATAGCGTGCGCTTCATCTTGTTCGCTCCTTGCTGTAAAAATTCACATAAGAGGGCATATTGATTAACAAATCAAGGGCGAAAAGATCTTCCCGCCCAATTTTTTGTAAGCTCAAGTTATACCGAAAAGCTGACGGAATAAGGCTTAAGCGGTTTATTGCGCCTTCAGTGCCGTAAGGGCAACCTTAGTCATGGCCTCAACACCAACTTTTAACGCGCTTTCATCCACATAAAATGCGGGCGAATGGTTACTGGCCGCCGTTTCAGGATCTGTTCCCTTTGGCGTTACCCCAAGGAAGAAAAACATCCCAGGAGACTCTAGGGCATAGAAGGAAAAGTCCTCGGCACCTGTGATTAATCCTGGCTCAATCAGCATCTTATCGCCGACCACGCTGGCAAGCACGGGGCGCATACTGGCGACCAATTCAGGATTGTTCACCACTACGGGATAACCTTGATGGATTTCGGTTGTCGCGGTGGCGCCTAAGGTTTTTGCCGATAATTCGGCGATTTCGGCCAAGCGCACCTTAATATCGGCACGCATAGGCTGGTCAAAGGTGCGGATGGTGCCAATCAACTCGACTTCATCAGGAATAATATTCGAGCGAATGCCGCCATTGACCGCGCCAAAACTCACCACGGCAGGCGCTTTGGTAATATCCACCTGACGACTGACAATAGTTTGCACATTGGTAATAATTTGCGCCGCGGCCACAATAGGGTCGACACCATTCCACGGACGCGAGCCATGGGTTTGGCGACCTTTCACTTTGATCGTAAAGGAATCTTCACTCGCCATTGCTGGGCCGCTGCGCACCCCAATCATGCCGCTTGGCATACTCGAGGTCACATGCATCCCAAACACTTGGTCGGGTTTACGCTTGGCAAACAGCCCTTGTTTGAGCATTAATTCCGCGCCGCCCTCTTCGCCATCGGGCGCACCTTCTTCAGCAGGCTGGAAGATAAACATCACATCGCCGGCAAGGCTATCCTTCACTTTCACTAAGTTCTCGGCCACGCCCATCAGCATGGCCACATGGGTATCGTGGCCGCAGGCATGCATCACCCCTACGGTTTGACCGCGATAGGTATCTGTCGCTTTAGAGGCAAAGGGCACATCGACGACTTCGGTCACGGGCAAGGCATCCATATCAGCGCGGATCGCAATCAAAGGGCCGGGCTTACCGCCCTTTAACTTTTCGCCTTTCAAGATAGCAACAACCCCGGTATGGGCGATGCCCGTTTGTACTTCTAATCCGAGGGATTTCAGATGCTTTTCGATAATTTTGCTGGTGCGAAACTCGCGATTAGATAGCTCTGGATGCTGGTGTAAATCTCGGCGCCAGTCGAGCACCTTTTGCTCCACACCCGCCGCCAGCTTAGCCGCATCGGGCTGCGCCGCATAGGCAGAACTTAACCCTGCCCCCAGCAAGCTCAAAGTTAGAGCAGAGGCGAGTAAGCTCTTGGTGAATCTTGATGTACTCACACCGAATGAACTCACATAAGGTGCAAAGGATGTGGCGACAGAAGATGTTGATAAAGCGCGCGATACCGAGGATACAGTCATAGCGATAACCTATTGTTGTTTTTATAAGCTATCTAAACTACACGCACATCACAGAATTGTTAATAGATTTAATAGCAAGGCTTGTAACGAAGAATTAATGTGGGATAAACACATCATTTATGGCCGATGACAATCCACACTTGGACGCATAAAAAAGGGCCTCCGTTAGAAGGCCCAAAGACAAGGTACTACTTAAAGGTGAAGTTTACTTATTAACATTCCATTTTTGACGTGATGCGGCCATCAAGCCAAGCATCAGGATGGCAAGCCAACCCAAGCTACCGCCATCGCTCTCTTTAGTCTCTTCAACAGGTGGTGTTGGAGGTGTTGGTGGCGTAGGTTCTACACCATCAGAGTTCACGACTAAGTTAAAGCTCGTTTGCACCATGTCATTTTGATAAACCTTATCAAAGGCTTTCACTGTGACAGTGGTTGTACCGTGCCAATCTTTTTCGGGAGTGATGGTGACTTGGTTACCATTAACAACTGAGGTGATATGCGCGCCTGTGACTTGGATACCATTAGCGGTATTTTCTTTGTCTTGCACTAGCACCTCAAAACTGATGCTGGTGTTTTCAGCAACAGACATATTGCCGAGTGCACCTATCGCAAGGTTTGAAGGTACTTTGAGGCTTCCGCTAGAGGTCACACTATTGCTGCCGGTGTAATCACTTTTAGCAATAATCTGCAGATCTTGACCTACCGCTTTGGCGCCAACACGAGCCGAGAATGATAGTTCGATTGCTGTCGCTTCAGGCCCTGTGTAGTTAGCACAGACCACTAAGCCTTCTGCAATTTTCTTATCCAGATCGTTAAAGGCAAAGCCATCACCGATATAACCATACGCAGGGCCAAAGGTGCCACGTGGTCCATAGTAACCATGTAAACCAATTGAGCCTAAATGCGCTTTGTTACCGGTTAATTTGTCATAGGCAAAAATAAACTCATGTTCACCAGGGGCAAAATTAAGCTGAGTTGAGGCTAATAGCTCAAAACTGTAACGGGCATCGTAATCAGGATCATGGTTAATACCAAAGGCAAAATCCTGACGCATATTGTCCCATTCAACAATCAGATAACGTCGGTCATTGGTAACAGCAAGCGATACGCCGTCCATGCTTTCGGTATCCAAATTATATTCTGGGATGGTAACACCATCTCCACGCCATAACGGAGCAATCACAGTATCGGGGAAATATTGCTCTTCCATTGGATAGTGAGCAGCCCAGAACAGTGGTAGTTGATCGAGCTGAATAAATCCACCAGGAGAAATACTTAAGGTATCTTTGTGTGAATACTCTTCTGGATTGTTATACAGCGGGATACGATCAATACCAAATGCGCTTAATGGCACAGTTACCGTATCATTCACCCGACCAGCAATTGCCGCTTCAGACGCGATTCCAGCCTCGGTAAATAAATCCAAATAATAAGGATTTGAACCGATTGGAATTCGGCAGCTCTCATCGGTATCGCTCGTGGTGAAGAGATATTGACGTTTTTGCGCATTGCTCGCCTGTTGCATCGCTTTCAGGGTGATTTGCTGTGCAGCAACAGTCAGGCCGGCTTTAAGATCTTGGTTATTGCTGTTCGCTTTTAGCGTGTTAGGCAATAATTGCAAACCTTCGGGCAGTGTTAAGGCAATATTCACATCGCGCTCTAATCCGAGTAGGTTTGGTGCCATCAGCATCTTAACCTCAACAACATCGCCTTCTTTGGCTTGTTGTTGGCTGGTTGTGATACTGACATCATTGCCCTCATGCACTAAATGCACGGCCATTTTGCCAATGTTGCCAACGTTTTGCGCACCATTACCGACTTCAACCAAGCCGTATAAGCGATCACCCGCTTTACTGCCTGTGACAGACCAGTTCATTTGCAATTGGTAAGGATCGATACCATTGGTACTTGCTGGCCCTGTTACATTCAGTTGCTTAGTATCAGTGTCGGAGATGATCGCCAGACTCGCTTTAATGCTGTCTTTGGTATCAATCTCGTCTCCCCATGGGCGCTTAAAGTTACCTAACATCACCCAGTAACGGCCTGGCGTTGGATCATTGATCGCGCAATAGTCGGTAACATCGGTATAGGAGTAACAAATCGCCTCGTCATACCATTCCACTTTGCCGTTATTATTGAGATCCATACCAATATCTAACGACGTCGATGCTGATTTATCAGCTGATACCTCTTCCCACACAATGCGGCGAGTACCTTCTGGTACGTCAAAGAAATGCACCGAAACACCCGGATTATTTTCCAATGTTTCAGGCTTTGTAAAGTCAACATAGGCGGCATTAAGTTTGTGCTCTGTGACTGTACCTGCGGTTAAGCCACTCACTTTGACATTCAGCGCGCTGATTTCTTTGGTCATCAACTCTGGTGTCAACATAGTGCCAGTATCGCGGTGGATTTTTCCTGCGACAATTTCAGGCAAGCTAGAGCCAGTAAAACGTGCCATTACGGGCAAGTATTGATCTGGCAAACTGGCATCCGTCGGTTTCAGGTCAATTTTACCAAACACTTCGTTTGAGGAAGAGTTAGCGTTGACAGAGGTTACATCGAGGATTTTCGCCGTTACCATAATACTTTGCTGCTCACCCGCTTTTAACTTAATCGTTTGCGGATAAACACTTAGCTCAAGGAAAGGCGCGCCTTCTGTGGTGATTTCCGTCGCACTCACGTTCCACTCGCCATCAGTCGTAGCAGTAAAGGTACGCATCCAAGTGCAGCTACTTTTACATTCCGCATTGACTAAGTAAGGCACGTTTAACGCGGTTACATCACCGCCTTCCATCGGGTTAGCTGCGCGATAATTGTCACCGTTTTCATCCATCACCAGACCCGCTTTTACCGCTCTGGCAACGTTAATCACTCCGCTACCCATATCGTAGAAAGTTGCATCCACTAATTTTGGCGGATTATCGTAGGTTGGAGCTTTACCTAACACGGCGGTGGTCATCAGTGCCGACTGAATCATCGCAGGTGTCCATTGTGGGTGCGCTTGGGTTAATAACGCCAAAGCGCCCGCCACATGTGGACCAGACATGGAAGTACCACTAATGGCTACATAATCACTCGGAGAGGGATACAAGCTAAAAGGCATTTCGTCAGAATAAGCAGCAAATACGTCAACCCCAGGTGCCGATACGTTGGGCACCATTACATTGGGGTTAGTGCTACTTGGACCACGGGAGGAGAAATCAGCTAACACATCGGCTTCACGCTCAGTGGTGATAATCTTACCCGCGGTGATAGTGACTTTAGGCTCTGTAGCGCTAGCAACCCATTCCACTAGCTGATTGCCTGATGCCGCATCGATATGCATTCCAGGGATAGGGAAAGGGTTTAAATTTAGGCTATTAGCGCCAGTACCATCATCAAATGAAATGGCGTTATACAGGATCACGCCACCCGCGCCACCCGCTGCAACGTTAATCCCTTTTTGTACTCGGCCATTTTCTCCACGCTTACATAACACGATATCATCGCTATTGAATGTGCCAGCTGGGAAAGGAGCCAAGCACAGTGGATCACTATAGGTTGCGGCATCAACTAAACGGCCAGTGATATCTCCCGTTACGGCATAACCTGCCATTTTATTAGGTGCGTTTTCACCTGCAAAAGTGAGCGAGCCTTCAACAGGTTCAATTTGGCGACCATGGGTACTGGCAGCAACGGATGTTAACCAAGGCGAGACATGGTCGATATAGCCTGGGCCATAGCGTCCCCAGTTACCCGCCGAAGCGGCAACAGAGATCCCCGATTCACGCGCAGCTAAAAACGCCATTTCAACGGCATCGTACCAAGGCAGACTTTCAAGTCCACCGATAGAGAAGTTAATTACATCGACGCCGTCGATAATGGCATCTTCAATAGCAGCGACTAATGCATCGCCAGGACAACCACCGTAGTTTTCGCCATACGAACCACCACCGGGATAACACACTTGGTAGGCAATAATGTTGGCTCTTGGGGCAACGCCTGAAATTTCGGGGAAGACTAAAGAGGTATCAAAACCATCTGATTTTTCATCCGTTCCACTCAGTTTAAAGGGCACATTGTAGAGCACGTTACCCGCAACGGTACTGGCAGTATGTGAACCATGGCCGTTGTAATCTTCACCATTGGGTGGGCGTTTATAATCCACTTCCCACGGTGGCAGATCGGGTTGGAAAATCGGATCTTTATAGGTATCGGTAATCATATCGTAGGAACGAACACCGATAAGCTTACTGTTACACATCAAAGGATATTCTTGGCAGTCGCCCAGATAATTGCCTTCGCCTAATGGGTTGACGTGCTTATAACCGTCTGCCGAAACTGCGGCAAAAGACGGGTGATCTGAGTTAATCCCAGTGTCGATAATACCGGCAATAATGCCCTCACCACGCATCGCAACGCCGTCGGGAGTGCTCGTGCCCTGCCAAATCATATCAGCGCCAATATGCTTAGGGCCGACATCGGTGAATAATTGATATTCCTTCGCTCGAGTCACCGCTTTAACATTGGGCAGCTTAGCCACTTCAGCGGCTTGCTCCTGAGTTAACACCATGGTCATACCGTTTAGTGCCACATTAAAGCGACGCTTTATTTCAGCATCTGGTGCAACACGCTTGATTTGGCTAGCGGTTTCATCCTGAGAGCGCGTTAAAAAAGCTTGGTAGTTTTTAACGGTTTTGCTCTTTAAATCGATTGTCCCAAAACGCTCATTAGAACGTATTGCGGGCTGATTGCTACGAGGCGACGTGGCGGCAAACTCAGGTCTATCACCCTGATAAAGTGAAACAGGAGCATCCATTAATTGAATAATATAGGTATGCGTTCCATCAATGTCCTTTTCCCATGCAAATGGCGCCTTATGGCTACTCCCATTTACAGCGCGATGGACGTTCATACCAATTTGACCCGGTCTATTAGCGCGATTCAAAGCCGGATGGGTTGGTTTATTTTTATTGGCTAATATTTGTTCGGGTGCCAGCTTAATACCAATAAGTTTTTGCTCGGCTTGGTTCCTATCTAAAGGATTGGCAACTAACGTCCCTATTCCGGTCGCATATAGCGCCGCAAAGGTCATTATGCTGATCTTCTTCAATTTCATTACTCATTCCTTGTTAGATTTATGTTGCAAATTTGTTATTTGCGGAATGAATAGTTACCGTCAGCAATACTTTAAAGCCAATGCATTTTACGTATCAGTTGATGACAAAAAACTATACGAGAACAGAGCCAAATAATTAAAAAATCAAAACAAACACTTACTCATAATTGTTAATTATTCATATGAAGATAAAGATACAAATTGTCACCAACGTCTACTTGTCGATACTGAGCCACAAGGGTATGTTGCACACATGTTGTAATTACTTGACAAATAACTTGTGATTGAGTTTAAGCATCTTAAAAATTTCCAGATTTTAGCCAAAGAACGTAATTTTCAAAAAGCTGCCCAAAAATTAAATCTTGCTCAACCTTCATTAAGCCGAAGCATTCAACGACTCGAACATATACTGGGTACAGAACTGTTGCTGAGGGGGAATCAATCAACTTCTTTAACCCCTGCTGGGGAGCTCGTTCTCAGCCATAGTCAGCATATTTTGCAAAACGTCGAAGCCCTTCGAAAAGAATTACACTATATGCAGGGTAAGAGCAGTGGTTATTTATCTATAGGTGCAAGCCCTGTACCGGCAAATACCATTCTAGGGCCGATTCTCGGACGTTTTTTTGAGCAATACCCAGACATTCATATCGATCTCGAAGTTGGTACCTGGCAACAACAACTGGAAAAATTGCTACGCGGAGAGCTCACACTATTAATTACTGATGTTGAAGGTGAGATTATTGGCCACGAAAGCTCGATACAATCCTTTAATTTACCTTCTTTTGAAGCGGTTTTTTGTACCAGAGCTGGACATCCGTTGACGTATTTAGATCGTTTAACCCTAGAAGATATTCGTAAATATCCACTCGCCATACCCAAAAACTTACCTTATGGCGTCAGTGAACAATTTGGCGATCTGTTTAATAAATATCGCAATGACTTTTCGGGATTATTACATTACGATTCTTTCCCACCGATAAAAGGCGCCCTATTACACTCTCAAATTGTCGCATTAACACCACAAATCACCTTATTTGATGATGATATTAAACATGCGGTACGAGTAATAACCCCCATCGATATGCCTAAACTAAACGTATTTTTTAGTGTGGTAATGCTTAAAAACCAAATCAGTGCTCCCGCAAAACGCCTTTTAAGTTTGCTACTTTAAGTGATGTTTGGATTTACTACGGAAGATACAGCGCCACTGACATTAAAATGAGTATTAAAAACAAGATAACACTCGATTAAGCTATAGATAATTTTTAGCCATTCATTCTGTCAAATATAGTTTATTAACCTTGGCATTTATTACGAATGCAGAATTAGTTACGCTCAGTTAAATGATCAGACAACGAGGAATAGATATCCTTACCGGACAAGATTTTGGACAAAAGCGTGATAGACCCCTTGCTCTAACTCGTCAGTTTCGGATTAAAATTTCTATGGAGATAACTTCTAATTGCGGGCCGCGTAGCTGTCCCACAATAATTATTTGTTAGGTTTGTAATTGTTTGAGCATATTTAAAGTTGACTCACTAAATATGCCATCTTCAAGTTGCGTTGTTGTTAGACTGAAATATCGCAACACATCGTAATATGTTTCTCTAATTTGATGAATCAATTCTTTTAATTCATCAGGTGTTATTGCATTGCTTTTGAACACAGAATTCTCGGAGTGCGACAAATCAGAATGAGCAATCGTTTTACTACGAATATCTAATATTTTTTTGACTAGATTGGCGTGAGGTTTCAACTGGGCTTCAATAGTTTTAACTAATTCAGCGTGACCAAATAATCTTAAATTTTCTTTGAGAGAAGCGATACTTGATGAACGTGAATCAGAATCAAATACTCTTCCAAAAGCTAAATACATTGTTATTCCATGGGCTTCATATGATGCATGTAAAAAGTGATTAAATCGTTGTGATGCAAACTGATCTTTAAACTGTATCCTATTCTGAGAATACCCAAGTTCCCACCATATTTCATAGTGACGCATAGATTCATCTATAGATATTTTTAGATCATTAAGTATTTTTAAAGTTTGATTATTCATGGCATCAAAAAACCTAACGCCCGCATTTGCGGCTGGTTTGGAGCGCAGCGGAAAGCCAGTCCGACAACATGCGCTTGTGTACGCCCAGCATGGGCATGAACTAATGAGGTGAAAGTCCTCTGTAGGAAGGTCACCGTTCAATAACATCCTGTTATTAAACGTTAACTACTAGCGAATGGCAAGGGCTTATCCGCGAGGATTGGTTTGAAGGAAGCCGCTAGCAAATTTGCGAGCTGATGAACAAGAACATCATATGAGGCGTAGGCTAGAGGTGAGTTGGCACAAGACGACGAAACCACGTGATCTAATGGCCACCGTAAATGATGCAGCAGTGCAAAGAAAGTTCATGTTCTTATCTGGGGAGATCCAATAAATCTAGCCACCCAATATAAATCAACAACATAATGTACTTTACGTTTGTCTACAACTTGTAAGATCTAAAAATTGCCTAAATGAGAGTGCAAAAGTCACAGGGGCAGTATCTGAGGCAATAAATTGAGTTAATTCTTTCAAAAATAGAGTGTTTTAGACGAGGTAAGTTATCCCATCGTGTTTTTGGGATGCAAGGTAAGCATTGCTTTCGAAGTAATATAAGCAGTTATCAGTTACTGTGAAAATGCTGACAACTTGCAGCAAAGTGCCGTCGTCGCTTTTCGAGATGTTCGCAGTAATCGGTCAGTTCTTGCAAGGTTCCCACAGGACCGTAAAATAGCTTGCCAAACTCGGTTGTCAGCTTAAGCCAATTATCATGGGGGATATTTAATCTGTTCAGTATCTTACCGCTACTTTCACTGATGCTTCCACGTTTATCGTTGCGAATAATTCGGCCTGTATCATCCACCAATTGAAGGTAATCGGTTAAGGAAAACGCAATGCCATTGGGTTGGTTGTCGCACTCGTTACCAATAAATGGCAGGAGATTGCTCGGCTGCTCACCTTTTAATGCGGCCCGAATACGTAGTTGGATACTGGTATGGTCGGATTGTTCTAGTGTATCAGCAAGTTGCGCTCGAATCGGATTCAAATCAACATAGGCCATACAGGCTAATACCGCAGCTTCATCGAGTAGGGCTTGCGATTTAAAACGACCTTCCCAGAAACGACCTGTACAGTTATCCTCTTGATTTGCTTGTCTTGCAATTGGTTCGTTGAGGCAGCGCATAAACCATGAAATATCACACAAACGACTACGATAAAGGGCGATTGAATGCTTTAATCTGCTCACCTCATGCGCTTCAACCAACTCACCTTTTGCGAACTTTTGCGTTAACGCATCGCCTTTAAACAACTTATGCCACTGCTCAAGCACTTCGCGGTCAGTCCAGTGATTTGCCGTCTCGATATCGACTCGTAGCACCAGATGCAGATGATTCGACATCACCGCAAAGGCCGCCACATCAATAGCAAAAACGGCTTCAAGTTCAAACAGTAGCGATTCTACCCAAGCGCGGCGATGGTCATAGTTTTTACCCGAGTAACTATCATCGCCACATAAAAAAGCCCGCCGAACAACTCGGCTACAGCAATGGTAATAAGGCGTGTCTTCAAGGCTTATCTGGGTTCTACGAGGGCGCGGCATACAAACCTCCTTGTTTAATGCTTAACCAAAGCATAGTCGGAGATTAACTACCGCGCGATTCGCGCGATTAAGGTTGGGTGTCCGATTGTCTGTGCCACTACCATCAGCCAAGCTGGGCTTATCAATATTGATTTAAATGATTTTATTTCCGTCATCAGTCGCCAAGGCCGTGCGGCCATGGGCGTGAGTAACCTTAAGGCGGATGACGATCTGGTCTCGGCCGTTAAACGCGCTATGCAACATCCCCTGCTCGATAATATCCAGCTAAATCAAGCGCAAGCTGCGATTGTCAGTGTGGTAGCCAAAGACACCATCGAACTCAGTCAATACAACCAAATCGGTGCGACAGTGCATGAGCAATTACCCAAGGATGCGCTTGTTATTATTGGGCTAACCATAGATCCTGAACTCGAGTCAGAGCTCGAAATCATGGTGATTGCCACGGGAATTGGATTAGAGCAGACAGCAAAACCAGACCCTGTGCAGATTGTTGATGATAGCTATATCAATGTGCATGATTTTATTAAGCGTCCAGCCTTACCTTTACCCGAACCAGCACAATCGAAGTTTGATTTAGACAAGTTGCAAATCCCAACTTATCTGCGACAGCAAAAGCCTCCAACGCATTAGTGGGCTTGGTGCAAAAACACCACGTCTTTATCTATCACTTCGAGCCGCCAGCCGTAATGCTCGGCGAGCCATTGAAAGGTGGCTTCGGAGTAAAAGTTAATATGAGTGGGATCATTTTTATAATGCCAAGCGCTAAATGCCGTGGGATTAAGCACTCGCTTGGTCATCACGGCCAAAATGCCTTGAGGTTTGATCATCCCCTTCAACAGAGTCAGCAAAGCATCGGCATCACTCACATGCTCAATAACTTCGGTCAGGGTAATAAAATCGTATTGCCGAGTCAGTAACTCGGGGTGGTTAGCGTAATAAAGATCGTAGTTCTCGACCCGATAACCCCGCGCTTTGGCCATCAGACTTAAGACTTTGCCTTCACCACAACCAAAATCGAGCCCTAACGCCGATGGAGTAAAGCGAGTCAACAAAGGAGCGAGAGTTCTATCTAAAAACTGCTGATAACCGAGGTCCTGAGGGTGATTTTCGTGCTTGTCATATTCGGCTTTTTCAGCTTCATAGCTTAGATAAAACTCGGTGGGGACACTCACCAAAGCACAGCGCTGGCATTGTTGGTAACAACGACGTTTATCTTGATGATAAGCCACTAAATCGGTGCTATGGCACAGCGGACAGGTATTCAACAGCAGTTCCTAAAAAGTCGTAAGACAAACGGCAGAGATTGCCTTTAAATAGATCGCGATTAACAGCTAAGGTTTAGGGATTTTACGCTCTTTGGCCGCAGCTTCCTTGGCTTCTTGCAGATATTTTTGCTCACGGCTTTCCCTTTCATCAAATTGCTTTTGCGCCTTGAGCTTTTGTTGCACTTCCCAATCCTGCGGATTGGTTTGCTGTTTTATTGTTTCTTCCCGTGCTGAGGTTGTTTTGGCTGCTTGGCGCGCCTTTTCAAGTTGCAGTTGTTCAATCCGCTCAGAGTCGATACGCGCCTTATCAGCCCTTTGCTCCAAGGTTAACCGAGGTTTGGGTTGTTCAGCAGCATGCGCCGCGGGCAACACTGCGGCGAGACACATACCTAAAACGATAGTTTTGACTAGTCTTTGCATCCTACACCTTCTCTAAAGTCCTTAATTCACAAATGGCCAAGCCAAACTGAGCCTGCATGGCAAAACATAGCATAAAACATTATTTTGCCGTGATGAGTTAGCATGATTTTCGCTGAAGTAAGTCAAATGAACCTATCTTAAACTGTTATTTTTTAATTTATATTTGAGCAAAACATCGATTCGGTTTATTTTTAACCCCATATGAATGATGTACGATTTGATATAAACAAAAACTAAGGGAAAGGATGTGACCTTAATCTGTGTCACCGAGGGAGTATCCTAATGATTCGATGGCAGCACTTGCTAAATAAACTCACAACAGATGATCCGCTGTTGCAAGAGAAACTCTCTATTTGGCGAGCCCATCCCCATAAAACACCCCTCGCGCTGATCCAAGGCTTTAGTTTTATTAGCGCAAACAGTGCCACCTTAGACTACTTTGGTACTGAATATGACACCTTTGTCAATGCCACACCTTATGATTTTTCCCCTAGAATTCAATCATCTGGGCGTAACAGTGTTGAATTTGCGCGGGAGATGATCCTTGAAGCCGTCTCGGGGGTTAATGTCGAATTCAGTTGGCTCCACCTTAATCATCAAGGGAATGAACTGCCCACCCGAGTAAACCTGTATCGTTGTTATTTACAGCAACAACCTGTTGTACTGGTCGAGTTACAAGCATTAAACCGTAGAACTCAAGTCAGGCCAGCCATTGCCGATGGTTTTGCCCATATCCCGAAAGAAATCCTCTCGACGACCTTGGAGGAAAGTGCCGAGGCCGTTTATATCACCGACACCGACAATAAGGTATTGGCGGTCAATAAGGCGATGTGTCGTATTTGTGGCTATAGCGCGGAACAATTAATCAATAAAACGCCCGATTTTTTAGAAGCCAACCCGCTTAATCTCAGTGAACAAAGCGAGTGTTTGCAGGCCTTAAAACAGCGCGGGTTTTGGCAGGGTGAAGCCTTAAAACAACGCTCAGATGGCAGTACATTTCCCGCATGGCAGAGTAGTCGGCGCATCGCTGCGGATGGCATTCAATATCATGTGAATATCTTTAGTGATATCAGCACCAAAAAGCTGCTCGAGACGCAACTTACCACCCGCGCCATGTATGATACGTTAACGGGGTTACCAAATCGTTTTCATCTTAAACAGATACTTAATGGCGCACTTGAGAAATTAAAAGACGATCCTCTCGCCCTCGGCGCACTGATGTTTTTAGACCTCAACGGCTTTAAAAATATCAATGACAGCTTTGGCCATTCAATGGGCGATAGAGTATTACAACTCGTTGCCGCCCGTTTAGAAGCGGGTTGTATCGAAAAAGCGGATATTGCCCGTATGGGTGGGGATGAATTTACCTTAGTGCTACAAGATTGTAGTTGTAAGGAAGAAATCCAAGGGTTCGCAGAGCAAATTTTAAGTTTATTCGACAGTCCGTTCGAAATCGAAGGGCAAAAGTTTTTCCTCGGTACCAGTATTGGTATCGCGCTGTTTCCTACACACGGTGATCAGGCTGGCCAACTGATTAGTTTGGCCGACACCGCCATGTATTGCGCAAAGAAGAACCAGCCTCATTTAGTGTTTTATGATAAAGCGATGAGCCAAGCCGCTGAGCTTAAGTTAAAACTCATCAATAATCTCAGGCATGCCCACAGTTTAAAGCAGTTTAAACTCGCCTATCAGGCCATTGTGGATTTGCACACCAACACCCCCATTGGAGCTGAGGCACTACTGCGCTGGCAAAAATCTCCCAGCGAGCACTATGAGGCCGCTGAGTTTGTGCCTTTATTGGAGGAAACGGGGCTCATTGTCAGCATAGGACAATGGGTACTCGAACAAGCCTGCAAGCAAGCATCACTATGGCGCGCACAATATCAGCCCGATTTTAAGATTTCGGTTAACGTCTCTCCGCTGCAATTAGAGCATGTAGACTTTGTCGGCCAAGTCGTCAGTGCGCTGGAAATGGTCGCCCTACCCGCTGAAGCCTTAATTTTAGAAATCACCGAATCTGCACTGCTACGCCAACCAGAACAGGCTCGCTATACGCTAGAACGTATTAAAGCCTTAGGTGTAGGCATTGCCATTGATGACTTTGGTACTGGCCTTTCTTCTTTAAGCCGCTTAGGTACCTTGCCCATTGATAGTGTCAAGATTGATGCTGAGTTTGTTCTACGTTTGAATGATGTATCAGGCCAAAAACTCTGCCATGCCATTGTGCAATTAGCACAGGCGCTCAACATTCACTTTGTGGCGGAAGGCATTGAGACACAACAACAAAAAGACATTATTACCCATATGGGACAAGGCTTTGCCCAAGGCTTTTTATTTGGTTATCCAAGTTATGTTGAGCAGTTTACTCAGTCCTATTTAGCCGAGAAATACATTGCTTAAATAGAGACGATTAAAGGCGCTTAAACACAGTGACGGATTGTTTATTAAGATAATATGGATTGGCTATCGATAGGCTCGATAGCCCTGCCAGCACACCATAAAATATGGAATCACTCCCCTGCAAAGCAATTGGCTGGCAAAGCTATCTCATCATTTGCTGTGCAAATGAATCGTCACTATTAAACCTTGTTTTACGTTACGTTAGCGTGATCTGAATAAGATTTTAACTATTTTAATTCGTACAGAGTCTCAAAAATGCAAAAAATGAAAATCACTTGCCGCAATTCTAAAAAGTGAAATTAATCATAGCGCAACCTCACCTCTGCGGGCATCGACTGCAATCGCATCGCAACCATAGCATCAAAGGCGACCAATAACGGGTTCACATCTAAACCCTCATCAAGCGCTTTTAACATGTAAGCACACGCCTCTAAGGTTGAGAGACTATCGCTGCGGCTTGATTTGCGGATCTTGTATCTTGACGTATAGCCTTCGGCCAAATGCACTGCCGGAAATTGTGTTAACCATGGATTTAATTGCAAGATTTTAAAGGCTTTTCGCCAGGTTCCATCGATTAATAGCAACACACAATCAGCGAATATAGACTGACTTTCAACACTCGCGCTCCGCTCTGAGGGATATACAAGATAAACAGGGCACTGACATCGGCTTAATTGCTCCCGCAGCGAGGCAAAATCCGCTTCAGACTCACCCACATACACTTGAGTATTAGGTATCACTAGTCTTAACACCCTAACACTATTCTTTTTATGTTCGACTTCAGAGGGGTGCTGTAATACCAACAGCTGCGTCTGCGGTTTTATCTGCTGTACATGGGAGCATAAGCACGCATTGATTGGATAACAGCAAGTAGGGCAATAATGGCGGCTCAAAGCGCGTTCTCGATAAACAATTTCTAGCAGTATAGCAGCTTGAATTATCCCTAAAAAATGCCCGTAGCTATGGTCAAATAAGCTACGGGCAAAGGGTGTTTCTTTAATTAGCCATTAGGGCGTATTAATGCTCGGCGGCTAATTGCTCTTGGTGCCAGTGGTCGAATCGGCTTAACGCCATCATTGACAGTAATCCGATAGAGAAAAATCCCATCACTAACGCCACCGCATAGGGTGCAGTCAGGCTTGTTTGCTGCACTAGGCCTGCGATCACTGATGCGCCACTCATTTGGATAAAACCTAACATTGCCGTTGCCGTTCCCGCTCGCTCGCCAAAGGCAGAAAGCGCCATACTGGTTGCTGGGCCTAACAAGAATGCAAAACCAATACACAACAACATCATAGGCAACATAAAGGCAAAAGCAGCAGCCATTCCTACACTCGGGCCAAAGGCTTGCGCTGTGACAATTAATATCGCCGAGAGCACCAGCAGTGCTAATGCGAAGATCGCGGTGGGACGATTACCTAATTTACGGATCACTACTGGCGCAACAAAACACGCGGCAATATTGACCAATGCATTCAATCCAAATAACCCACTAAAGGCCAGCTCGGATACCCCTAAATGGCCAATAAGCCACACGGGTGAGTAGGACACATAACTTAAAATCGCCGCCATCGCCGACATACAAGCAAAAGCATAAAACAAGAAATGCGTATTACTTAACACCGGTTTATAGCGACTCCAACGATAAAGAGGGCCAGTACTAACGGTATTGGCTGGACGAGTTTCGGGTAGACGATAGCCGACCAAGAGCATCATTAAAATCGCGTACAAGGTCATAAATACAAAGGTTGATCGCCAGCCAAACTGCATGGCCAATAGACCCCCTAAGGTTGGCGCCAGAGCAGGGATCACGCAGATAGCCCCATTTAAGTAACTGTAAATCTTGGCGCCTTCTTTTGGTGAGTAACAATCGCGCACTGCACTAAAGACCACAATGGAGGTCGAACAGGCAGCCAAACCTTGTAATACCCGGGCAATTTGTAACCAATGGAATTCAATCGCGGCGGCCGCAAGCAAACTGCTGGCGCCATATAACAACACGCCAAAGAGTGCCACAGGGCGACGACCATACCGGTCTGCTAATGGGCCAATCAATATCTGCCCAACGCCCATAGCAAATAAAAACAGTACTAATGTGGACTGTACTTCGCTGGCAGACACGGCGAACTCTGCCGCCATGGTGGGCATAGAAGGTAAGTAAATATCAATTGCCAATGGGCTGAGTAGCACCAAAGACATCAAAATAGGTAACAGATTGCGCCGCATAACATGTATCTCGGTTTAACAGTAAAAGGTATTTCAGTGGGCGGTAGTTTAAATAACTCAAGGTATGAACAGAAATGGTATAATTTCCAAAGTGAATTTCCTTTGAGGAATATCTATGAATCTCGACAACTTAGCCAGAATCGACCTCAACCTACTGGTGATATTGAAGGTTTTGCTCGAAGAGCAAAGTGTCACCCGCGCAGCGAGCCGATTACACATTAGCCAGTCGGCGTTGAGCAAGAGCTTGAATCGCCTGCGAGAAACGTTAGATGATCCCCTATTCCAACGTACTGCCCATGGCCTAAAACCCACAGCACATGCGCTCAATATTGGACAAAAGCTGCCGAATATTCTGCAGGACTTATATCAACTGACTCAGCCACCGACGTTTACTCCAGCCAGCAGTAATAGGCAGTTTTCCTTTGCCATGGTCGAAAGTGCCTACGAAACCTTGATCCCCTATTTTATAGGTCCACTATTAAATAGTGCGCCCAATATCAAGCTCGATTCCTATGTCTGGACCGAAAAATCTATGCATGACTTGCAGCAAGGGCAAATTGACTTTGGGATTTCAGGACGGGATCTACACCCGCTCTCAGATTCACACACTGACCGCCTGCCAGAAGGCATTGCCTGCCAAACCCTGTTTACCGACAGACAGGTATGTTTGGTGCGCCAAGCTCATCCCTTGATGGCCGCTCTCACCTCGCCCCAATGGGATTTATCCTTGTACTTAGAGATGGCGCATGTGCAAGTGCGCTGTGAAGGGAGTGATTGGTGGGCGCTGGATTATTTTCTGGCAGACTTAGGGCACAGGCGCAAAATTAGCACCACTGTGCCAGACTTTTATGGCGCGGCGAGTGTTTGCGCCCACAGTGATTTGATTTTTACCTTACCTTCTAGCTTTGCCCTACATGCCTGTAAACTCTATCCATTAAAGCTGTTGCCTTTACCCTTTGAGTTTATGCCAATGGCCTATGTGTTACTGTGGCATCAACGCAACGATGAAGATCAAGGCCATAAATGGATGCGCGACACTATCTGCCAAAGTGTCGAAAAGCTGATGCTGCCGCAGGGTTAATTGAGTGACAAATAAACAGCCCAGAACACTGACGTATTCTGGGCTGTTTTATTCAAGCAAACTTACAGAATAAACGTCGCGACCTGCGCATTGAGATCATTAGCACGCGCCTTTAATGCCTGAGCTTGGGTCAGATCCGACTTCGCTGCTTCGGTAATTTCGTCGGTCACATCCTTAATGGCCACCGTATTTTGAGTGATTTCACCCGTTACTTGGGTTTGCTCTTCAGCCGCGGTCGCAATTTGGCCTGCCATGTCCGAAATCACATGTACGGCTTGAGTAATCTCCTCCAGTGCCTTCGCTGCGGCATTAGCGTCTTCAACACTATGACCCGCTAACACTTGGCTGCTTTCCATCAAACTCACCGCCTTCGCCGTTGTACGTTGCAGAGTTTCAATGGTCGCATGTACTTCTTGGGTCGAATCTTGTGTTCGGCGCGATAACACCCGCACTTCATCGGCCACCACTGCAAAGCCACGGCCCTGCTCACCCGCACGGGCAGCCTCAATCGCCGCATTGAGGGCTAACAGGTTAGTCTGCTCAGCAATCCCTTGAATTGTCGCTAAAATGCTAGAAATCGACTGAGCGTGACGACTTAAATCTTCAATGACCTCAGTTGCTTGAGTGACTTCATCCGCTAAAGAATTAATCGAACTACGGGTCTTATTAACTAACTCTTTCCCTTGGAAGCTGCTCGCTGCTGATTGCTGCGCAGCTGTAGCGGTATTTTCCGCATTCGCGGCAATTTCATTAGTAGCACTTGCCATTTCGGTTACGGCGGTCGCGACCATGGCAACTTCTTGTTGCTGGCGCTGTAATTCGGCCACGGCAATATGGTTAGTTTTGAGACTACGCTCTGCGTCCGCATCCAGTTCACTGGCCAACTGACGAATATGGCTGATGAGCTGATGCTGACTGCCGACAAATCGATTAAAGCTGTCGGCCAGTACGCCCACTTCATCTTGCGTATCAACCTCAATACGTTGGGTTAAATCGCCATTACCATCGGCAATACGCGCTAGCGCCTGCGATACACGTCCAAGCGGACCTAGCAATAGATTCACCAACCAAGAAATGGCCAATACGCTCAGTAATAACATCACGGCCGACAGCCCCAATTGGGTCAGCAGTAAATTAGTTAATGGCGCCTCAAGCGTCTCTTTGTCCAGTACTATCACTAATTCCCAATCGGTATTGGGAATATCGACACCCCAAACTAACTTATCGCGGCCTTCGTTTTCGAAATACATTGGCAGCCATGTGCTGGACTGACGGCTCTGCTGGGGTAAATTATGATTAAGGTCGTTGTCGATATCGCTAACGGGTTTCATCGCTTTAGAGGCATCTTTGTAAGCGATGACAGTACCATCTTTGTGCAGCATGATTGCATGACCATTGGCTGGTAAGGTCATGCGATTGACACTTTCAACCAAACTCGCAATCGACAGGTCGCCCCCAACCACACCTTGTGAAACCGCCTGCGCCATAGTGACCACTAACACATTGTAAGCTACGTCAACATAAGGTTTGGTGAGAATAAGACCGCGCTCATTTATCGCTTGTTTATACCAAGGGCGCGCTCTCGGATCGTAACCCGTACGGTCTATGCTTGGATCGGAGTCCAGCATCTGCCCCGCTTGTGTACCGTAGTAAGTGAGTTGGAATCGCCCCGAAGCTTGCGCTTGCTGTAATGCGTTTAAACTGTCACCTTCAACTTTAACGGCTAACGCCCCTACGATATCCTGACGCCCAGCTAACCACTCTTGAATGCGCTCAGCCTGTTGATCACCCAGTCGCTGCACCTGCTCCAAACTATTTTGCAACAACAATGACTTTTGACTGGAATAACTTTGCCACGACAGCAAGCCAATCACGAGGGAAAGCGCAATCACGACCGAAATCAGGATCTTTTGTTTAAGCGAGTATGAGTTCATGTTGGTATCTACGGTTTTACAGCTTTGAAGGAAGAAGTGGTAAGACTGGCTGGCACTTACTGTAATAAATTTACAGTGTTAGCAAAAACCAATCAAAAATTCGGCTAAATTTTCGCACATGTTACAGCGCAAACAAAGAATCACTCGTCACCAAATTAATAAATAATTAAGCAAAAACATAAAGATAACCAATTAAAACCTGAGCAATACCAAATAACAACCCAAAGTTCACATCAACCACAAGCCACCAACAAACTAAAGTCATGGACGTAAAAGAACGTAAATTAACCCAAATTAACGTGACCCAATCCGTTTATTTATTGCACACTGAACGTCCATAACATTGGGGAAAGAGGCTTCTATAACATAGCAATTTGGCCAAGCCCGTTATCAAATACTGGGCGACTCACCTTAAGCCTCACCCATTTTGATTAGGAGTTCTTATGATTTATCAACAATTTCAACAGAGCCCATTTCAGCCACGCATTTCAGGAGCACGGGCTTGGTTAGCGATGGCAATCAGTGTCAGTCTAATCTGTTTATCTCTGTTTTTATTACCTTTTGTGCTTTTATTTGGCGCAATTGCTCTAGGCTGCTTAGTGCTATTTAGTCGTATTTATGTAGCGCGCCAATTGAGTAAGTTTAATCGTGAGCAAGCGCGCCGAGCGCAGGCACAAGCGAGCGAGGCGACTAGCCAAACGTCAGCGTTTAATCAAACCGCGAATGTTGTGCGTGAACCCCATGCAACTGAGTACCGAGGTCGTATCTTCGAACATCAAAAAGAGGAAGAGTAGCCCTCAGCGCTTAGTAGGTCTTTTGCACGATTAAGGGTATGAATTTCACCGGGATCTTGAGTGATCTTCATTACAGTATCGATTTGTAAAACAAGCGATTGCCAAAGAGGCTCGATGATCTCAGCCTCTTTGCTATTGGCATGACGGCGCGCTAGATTTAGCAGCGCCGCAGAACCCACCACATCAATGCGCCCCAAAATGCCGTCGGCCAATGCCATACTCAGCTCAATCATGGCAGGCACGCTGTGACCATATTTAATGACCTCACGCAGATACCGCTCAGCCTGACTCACATCGCCACCTAAGCCACTTTCATTATTTAGCATATGTTGCGCACGGGTAAGCATGGCATCGAGCTGACCTTGCTCTGCCGCTTCGGCCATCCAATACTCACTCGCGATAGGATCTCGCTGACAACCATCACCATTGGCGAGCATTAAGGCCAAATGATATTGGGCATGGGGATAACCCGCCTGCGCCGCTTTACTTATAAAATGATAGGCTTGCGGTAAATCCTTGGTTTGATAGTAAAGCACACCTAAATTCGCCATGGCTTCGGTTTGCTCACCTTCGGCCGCCAGCTGTAAAAAGTGTTTCGCTTGGGCTAAATCCGGCTTAAATGACTCACTGCCCACTAGGTAGAAATAGCCAAGCAGCGCCATCGCATTGACCACGCCAGCCTCAGCCGCAGTAGCTATCGCAGCCTCGCCTTTAATGGCATCGGCCTCTCCCTGATAGCCATGGATTAAACTCACTCCATGCTCATAGAGGGCTTGCATATGGGTTGGGGCTGCAAGGGCAAACCAGTAGGCAGCCTTAGCAAAAGTATCACTGGCTTTTTGTGCGACAGCTTTTACTACTGGGCTATCGTCTTCAGTACCATAGTACTGATCGACGAGGGCAAGCTCCTGCTCCTTAAGCATTAATGCTTTGGTTTTAAAAGAGATCCCCACAAGATACTGCGCATTGGAATCATCCTCCATCACAGCGCGGTAACAGAGATCTTTAACCGTTATCGCATCGCTGGCTTGAAAGCGGTATGCAGGCGCCTCGCAGCCAACCACCTTCGGATACAGATGCTCGACTAAAGCGAGTACATCTTTAATGGCTTTTTGGGCTAAAGCGAGTAACTGCTCTTGGGTAAGATGATATTTTTCAGGGTGAGCGCCACGGTTACCATCAGCGCGCAGGCGATGCAACGCTCTGGTGGTCTTCACATCGATCAGCCGTTTTTGATTTAACAGCTCAATACGATCATAGAGATTGGGGCTAGCAAAGGACACCGCTTTACTCTGCCCTAGCAAGTCAGTCAGCCTATGGGTAAAACTGCGAATATGCAGTAATGACTGAGTAGGCACATCCTGCACATAGTTTTTAGCATTGAGGTAATCATCAAGAAGCGAGGCCGAAAACCCTTGGATAAATTCACTATCCAGTAACTCAGCCTCAGTCCCCATAAATCCTTACCTCAAATTGAATTTGCTCAGTTGATATTATTCCGCAGTTGGCTTTTTAGACACCATATACAAACGGAACAATGCCAAGTTTACGAATAACCCAATAAACGCCATAAAGGTATCCGCGAGCAATTGCACAGGCAAGCCACCAAAAGATGCCGCTGCTGAAAGCTGGCTACCAACCACAGAAAGCGGTAAGTAAAGCATCAATAACGCAATGGTTTTTAACACAATCGGGCCACTAAAGCTAAAGCTTGCCTTAATCGCTTCCAGCGGAGTTAAACGCTCAACCACCACCATAAAGTTCACATAGGCTAGGCGAGCAAACAGATAAAAGCTAATAACGAGTCCCACTAACCACATAGGGCCAAACGCTGCAAATAGCATCACTGGCGCTAAAATGGCCAGTCCAGAGAATACGCCAGCTAAGAGTAAAGGTGGCACAAAGGGTAAACTGGCTTTCAGTACCATACCAGCTGATGGATTATGCCCTTGGGATCTCAGTTCTAAAAACAGCGTTAACGCCGCAATCAATACCGAGAAGAGCAGCAGAAGGAGCATCATAGCAATCATGTGTGATGCGCCAAACTGCGGGTTTTCCAGATCAACTTTGCTCATCTCTGTGCCAAGCCATAGCTGAATACCAACCTGCACTAATAACAGTGGCACCGTCAGCATGGCAAGCTGAGTGAGATGATTACGGAAAAAGTTATAAGCTTCGGTCAAAATTGCGGATAGTGACATGCGCCTTTCCAAAATAATTGAAGTAAATTAACACCGTGAATTGTCGCTAAGGATACCCAAAATCCCGCCCCAATGCACAACACAAATCACCTGAGTGAACCGTAAATCACAGAAAAGGGCTGCAACAAAAGTCTCAAAGCCGTTACACTGTCCACTTTATTGCGCGCAAACCGTCAAAGGATGCCACTCTATGAAACACACTTTCACACTCTCTATTCTGATTAGCGCCACACTTTTAGCCACTCCCACCAGTGCAAGCTGGTTAGATAACCTTGCAGGAACACCAGCAAAAACAGAGAAAGTGGCAACAGGTAGCGTCACCCAATCCAACGCATTAGTTGGCAGCGTGATGTCGCAACTCGGACTGAACCAAACCCAAGCCGAAGGCGGTTTAGGTAGTCTGTTAGGCCTAGCACAATCGAGTCTAGGTTCGAATGATTACACCAAACTAGCTGCCAGTATCCCTAATGCCGACAGCCTATTAGCCGCAGCACCTAAACTTGATGCGAACTCAGGCGTTTCTGGCCTGTTGTCTAAGGCTGGCAATATTGGCTCTTCTCTGCAAGGTAGTGCAATGGTGTTAGATGCCTTTGAAAAACTGGGTATTTCTAAAGAATTAGCCATGCCAATGATCAATATTGCCAAGTCTTATCTTGAGACAAATGGTGCCGAAGGCAGCTCAGATCTGCTGATGAAGGGTTTAAATACTCTGCTGTAAATGTCGCCCCACCCTAAGCCTATGCTTAGGGTGAACTTTAACGTGAAAAATCACTCTATCTAGTTATTCCTTCTTGCCAGAGCAGTGCCACTTTATGATTGCGAAGCTGAAACGATTCCTTCAATCCCACACCCACGCCATCTCCCCAGAGGAGAAAGCCCACCAGCTAAAATTAGCGGCGGCGAGCATGTTGCTCGAAGTGGTATATGCCGATGAAACCCTCGCCGCAGAAGAAAGAGCACTATTGCCTAAGCTGCTGACAGAGACCCTATCGATGTCGGCGCAGGATGCTAATGATTTAATTGAAGAAGCCAAAAAAGCCCAAGGTAATGCCACCTCATTATTTGAGTTTACCAATACCATTAATACCGAATTTAGCTTGGAGCAAAAACAGCAATTATTACTAGCCATGTGGCAATTAGCCTATGCCGATGGACAACTCTCCCAGTACGAAGATCAAATCATTCGCC
The DNA here is from genome assembly GCF_001308045.1 of Shewanella sp. Sh95. Lineage (NCBI taxonomy): Bacteria > Pseudomonadati > Pseudomonadota > Gammaproteobacteria > Alteromonadales > Shewanellaceae > Shewanella > Shewanella sp. Sh95. The sequence continues at coordinate 6,924 of NZ_LGYY01000093.1, read as the reverse complement.
GTACTGCTGATTTGCTGTATCTCAAACACAGCGAGCTTATTCAGATGCGTAATCAGGCCATCGAAGCCCAAGTGGCACGCTAAAAGCAAGCCATAAAAAAGCATGAATGGCAGTACTGCCATTCATGCTTTTGAATCAAGGTTGTAGATTGCCGTTTCCTGTTCCAGCTGGCTTAGGCAAGCGCCTTACCAATTTCAAAACCGACGCCTCTTAGCTCCGTTAACTTAGACCGAAGCCCACCCATTTCCATTTTTAAGCCTTTTTTAGTCGCAAGCTGTGATAGCCAACTGGTTTTATCGTCATCCTCAATAGTGTCCCAGTCCGCTAATACTTTGTGGGATAAACACAACAAAGCTGCCAATTTAGAAAATGGATTCGAATCCTTAGGATGATCTTGGTAAAGAATGCCTTGCACCAATGCAGGGGTAAATTTCCAATTTTGAGCCAACAAAGCACCAATATCGGGGGAATCATAACCGAGGAGTTCTCGCTCAAAAGCATGCTTATCTTTACCCTGTGCGACAGCTTCGTTAATTTTTTCAGCATCTTCAGGGGAAATTGCCGCAATCAATAAATCACCAATACGGTGAAGGATGCCGCAGGTAAAAGCCTCGTCGGGCTGAACACCGCACCGTTTAGCCATCTCTTGGTTGTAGAGTGCAATTTCGAAGGTTTGTCCCCAAAACTGCGCTAAATCAACACCATTGCATTTAGGCACCGCCCCCATCACGGCAGATGCTAATACTAAGGTACGCAAGGTTTGCATTCCAAGGCGTACTACGGCTTCATCAATACTGCCCACCTCGCGACTGTGGCCGTAATAGGCGCAGTTAGCTAATCTGAGTACCTTGGCACTGATCAGGGGATCATGAGACACCTTAGTCGCAATATTTTTTACTGTAGCGTTGTCGTCGTTAACGACATCAAGCAGTTCACTGATTGCTTTAGGTAAACGAGGCAACTCATCAACTCGACTCAGTAGCGCAGCAGAATCCATATTTATTCTCCTTCTAGATGAATGATCAAAATATAGAACACAAAATCTCGCCTCGCTCTTAAGCTTATGAACACTTATGAGTCGAATGTGCAGCTTTTCAGTCAGTATTCAGCAATCGCAATCTTAGTGAAAATTCAGCCCGCCAATCATAAGAATGCCTCTGCAACACAGCAAAAATCACAGCAATTCACGCTTTGCGTTATAGGTAAAGATATTAGACTTGCTCAATACTTAACCTTATTTGTAAATAAATATTTCAAATAATAAGCAATGGATGTTATAGATTAAATATTGTTCATCAATTGTAAGGAAGCACTATGGGCCAAAATGCACTTGTTAATCGCACCGGGATTATTATCGTTAGCGCACTGATCACCTTAGGTTTGTTCGTGTTTATGGCGCAACTTATCCATAATCCACAGCCATTGAGCGGACAAACGTCAGATGCGCCGCAAATCAATATTTTGATGAGCGAGCGAACACCCATTCCTCCGAAGGAAAGTCGCCAACCCGAACCGCCAAAACCCATCCCAACCAGGGAGCGGGTCACAACGCCGGGCGAAAGTGCTGAAGTGGTCGAATTTAGCCCCCAGACTTTTACCCCAGAAATGCCAATCCAAACGACATTCTTTAACCAATCGACTATCACCGCTGAGGCCTTACCCGTGGTGCAAGTGTCTCCTCGTTATCCGATTGAAGCAGCACAAAATGGTAAGGAAGGTTATGTGGTCGTAGGCTTTGATATTACTGCGGATGGTACGGTCAGCAATGTGCGCGTGCTCGATGCTAACCCGAAGCGAGTGTTTGATAAGGCGGCGCTTTCAGCAGTGCAAAACTGGAAATACAAACCTAAGTTTGATGCGGGCAAGGCCGTACCCCAATTAAATCAACAAGTACAACTCGATTTTAAACTGGATCAACAGATTTAAGACTCGCAGATCAGCACGCTTCAACCCTGCGTGCTGATCTGTAATTATTTGAATGACACCGGGATTAAGCAACCTTGTTAACCGCCAAGGCCCGCTTACGACTAATATGGCTCTTTTGCCACCACAAGAATGGGGCAACAAATAGGATTAACGCAAATACATAGGCCATGCTTGCCCCAAGCGCGATACCTAACGCTAAGCAGAAGCCACAACCTAATACCACTAAAGGTAAGTTGCTACGGGGCAATAATTTAGCCGCAGCTAACATCGCCATTAAGTAGATCACCACGAACACCCCGTTACTCCAGGCAATAAGATGTTCGAGTTCCTGACCCGTGATGTGAGTCAGCACTATCACACTCGCCATCACGCCGAGTAAGGCCGCCAAGGCACGGATCGGCACACCATGACGATTCTTAACCGCAAAGCAGCGCGGTAAAATACCTTCGCAACTAAAACTCCATACAAGACGCGCGGCGCTGGCGGCATAGACGTTTACTGTGGCAAGGCCACTGGCAATTCCCAACACACCAATTACTTGCGCACCGTATCCCCCTAAAAGCGTATCGAATACACCAATCATCGCCACGCTTTTGTCAGTTGGCACTAACAGTAAAATCAGTGTGCAGGCCACATAAATAACCCCCACCAGCACAGTGCCCATCATCATGGCTGGGATCATATCCTGCTGTGGGCGACGAAAATCATCGGCGAGATGAGTCATCGCCTCTATCCCTAAAAAGCTCCAAAAAGCGATACCTGCGGCAATCATCATGGTAGAGATTTCTGGTGAGCCATAGCTGGCAAGTGAGGTTAAATGCCCAGGCTGAAGACTGCTTGCGCCAAAGAGCACCACCACAATGGCGACAATACAAAGGGTTAAGCCGAATTGCAGTTTGGCCGACACTTGAATGCCACGAAGATTGAGCAGGAACAAGCCAAAAATAACGAACACCTCAGCGCCCACCTTGGACCAGCCATCGAGGGGAATGAGTGCATTAACAAACTGGAAAGTCATCAAAATCGCGGCGGGCGCGCCCATCGGCACGACCAACAAAAAAATGAGTCCGATAGTACGGCCTGCGGTACGTCCAAAAGCCTTTTCCACAAAATAAGCGGGGCCCGCAGCATGGGGAAAGACACTCGCCAGCCGCCCAAAAATCAGCGCCACCGGAATAATGGCTAAGGTGAGGAGTGACCAAGCGATAAGCGCACCAGCATGGGCCTTGTCGATTGTCATTTGCGGGAGAATAAACACCCCAGTGCCCAGCAAAGTGGTGGCCATCAAGCCTGCACCTTGCCAACGTCCTATAGTTCCGCTATGTGAGTTCATCTGTTAACATTCAATGGTTTTGAAGCCGTCAGTATAGTGAGATTTTACGCCGCAATCTGCCGTCAATTTCGGTGTTCTTAGTGGTAAACGCCAGCACAATGACGGTAAAAAGCACTATTTCAGGCAAAATGACGGTGTAACTCAAGGCCTTATACTGAGTTGTACTTTTAGGCCGCCTCACTTGTTATACCCATTTTTATCGGAGTCTACGTTGGATAAGTTTGATACCGCCATCATCAATTGTTTGCGCCAAGATGCTCGCCAAAGTGTTTCCAGTATTGCAGAGCAGGTCAATCTTTCCCGTAGCGCGGTTGCCGAGCGGATAAAAAAACTTGAGCTAACTGGCGTGATCCGTGGCTATCAAGTATTGCTGAGCGAATCGCAAAAAGAGGGAGTGTCGGCCTACTTCGAAATCCAACATAAATGTCCCCGCTGCGCCGATGTGGTACACGTGTTCCATGCAATCCCCGAAGTAATTACCTGCCGTGGTATTTCCGGTGATATGGATTTACTGGTGTATGTCCATGCCCCTTCGATGCGCCGTCTTCATGAAATCCGCGAATATATCGATACTCACACCGATATCATCAAGATTAAAACCCATGTGGTGATGAGCGAGTGGATTAATAATACTGGCGAGTAACCTTGCGTGCCCCAAACAAGAAACGCCACCCCTAAGGAATAAAGGTGGCGAGGCCCTTGTGGAGGCAGGGCAAACAATACCTAAATATCAAATATGGCTTCCCTTCCCAATAACCTCCCTGTGACAGCAAATCGCGACAAGACAACGCACCTTTAATCACTTCAGCCAGCGTTATTAAAGGGAGTTAGCTCACGGTGCTTCCTTAGACACCGCTTCGCCATTCACCGTAATTCCTTCTTATCTATAACATTGAGCCAACCATGCTCAATCAAACGACCGTCATTTGCCCCGTGTAGAGAATAAAGTTACGCAGCAGTAGCACGCCAATCAGACTTAAGCATGCGGTGCCTGCTACATAGGCCCACTTACGCTTTGACGTGGCTGTCATAAACAGGTTCATTGCCAAGGGGCCCGATAATCCGATCCCAACAATGCCAATCCAGAAAACCCATCCCCAGAAGCCATAACCTATCGCATTGAAAGCCGCAAATTTGCTTTGACCGCCTGACAACACTAAGCCCATAAAGAAGGTAAAAATCAGCACTATCTCCACCAAAATCAATGGGATTTCAACCTTATGGATAAAGTGAACTTCCTTGGCGTTAGGATTAGCATTAAGCAACACCCCACCCAGCAGAGAAAATGCCGCGCCGGATGAGAGTCCCGAAGCCAAAAACAGCAGTGGCAATACGGGGTTTTTCAACATCGGATAGCCGGGTAAAGCCGAGAGTAAAAAGCCAGTATAAGCCCCCAGCGCGAGGGAAAAGATCACCAATAAACCGGTAATCGTGGCCTCGAAGCGGCTAAGCCAAGCTGTCAACTTCAGCACTATGGGAAAGCGACTCTCACACCATGCATCAATAGGTTTACGGAATAACAAACCAATCCACATAAACATAAAGACTTGGTAGATGAGCAGGATCAACACACCCATCGACATCACAGACTTAGGATTGTAGAAGACTAATATCTTCCAAAAATCGAAGGGCTTAGTTAAGTCCAATACCAAGATGCCCAAACCCGCCATCACCGCCACGGGCGCCACAATACAGGCCGCCTGCACAAAGCCAGACTGGTAGGCATTATGTTTCAACACAAAATGCTTGAGTAACACCGCAAAGAACATGGCGCCAGCAGATGCCCCCGCTAAAAACAGGTAAATTGCAATTGGCCAATGCCACACTAGCGTATCAAAATGTAGGGCGCTCATATTGCCACCTCCCCTGATTTAGCCACAATGCGGAACAGTTTTGGCCGAGTGCCGAGGTCGACCTTAGCCCTTTGGGTTGGGTTAGCCTTTAGCACTTGTACCACCTGAGAAGTGGGATCTTTTAAGTTGCCAAAGACCAATGCCTTAGTCGGGCAGGCCGCGACGCAGGCAGGTTGTTTACCTTGGGCGAGGTTTGTCTCACGGCAAAAATCGCATTTGTCCGCAGCGTGGGTAACAGGATTAATAAAACGAATTTTGTATGGGCAGGCTGCAATGCAATATTGGCAACCCACACACTTCCAAGCATCTACCGCCACAATGCCAGTCTCTTTATCGATAAAGGCGGCACCCGTCGGGCAAACATTGACGCAGGGCGCGTCTTCACAATGCTGGCAAGACTTACGACTGAAGTGATAAAACTGGTTCGGATATTCCCCATAGGGTCCAGTTTGCTCTATTTTTAATCGGGCAACACCCTCGGGCACTTGGTTGGTTTCACGGCAGGCAACTTCGCAAGCTCGACAGCCAATACACTTAGTTTCATCGTGGATCAGTGCGTATTTCACACTAGGTTCGGCTTTAGCCTCATTTGAGGCATTCACAGTAGCCAGTAATGTGCTACCCGATGCCCCTGCCAATAAGGCGCATGCTCCTTTGAGAAATCTTCTTTTTGAATTTTCCATAACCTTACTCCTGCTGGCCTGTATGGCAAGTACGGCACAGCTCACTGCGAACCTTAGGCGTCATCTCTGCCATAGGATCGGTTGGGCTATGTAATTTATGGCAAGCGGCACAGGCCACTTTTTGGGCATGCACATTATGCGTCCACTCTTGGGAGCTGAGTTTGGCTGGCATATGGCATTTTTGGCACACCTTTAATTGCACAGCAGCTTCGGATGCCTCATTTAATCCAAAAACCACTAAATCATTTGGTTTTTTGGGATGATCACCTTTTTCACCATGACAGCTTGAACAGGTCATTTTCATGGCATCCTGGCCGTGATGCCCTAACATTTGACCATTACGCTTATGACACTTCATGCAAGCATCACTATTAATTTGCTTAGCGGGTTCAGCACTTGTTGCGGAAAAACTGAGCAGCAATGCCATTGCACCCAAGCGTAATGACCACAGCCATTGTCGTGTAGACATAGCGAGTCCTCATATCAATTCATTGGGAAATAAAGAGGAAGTCAGGGTTCGGAGAACTCCGAACCCGACGAGCGTGGTCAAACGGCTAGCGCTTGCTTGAGACTTGTTGCATCCCACTGTTTATGCTGATTCATTTCAATAAAACCAATATTGAATTTGCTGAATAGCTTTTTCATGGGTGAATTGATTTGCTTACCGGCGTCGCTGATCACCATTTTGACTTCTGAAGAATCATGGTCAATCAACACATAGTCGAGACGGCATTCATGGTTTAAATCAGCATCGTGCTGGTCCATGTCAAATACAGTGTCGAGTGGAACATTGCAGCAGACATCGTATTTGCCTTCAACGACAGTTTTTAGTGATTTAAAAAAGTTGAAACTATCTTCATCAAATAACACTGGTTTGAGTTTCATTTCATGATGTGCAGCCTCCTCGGGATCCGCCCTAAAAAACTTAATGCAAGTCATGACAAACATTACAAACACAAATGGCACCGCTACGAATAGTACGAAGTACATAAACGCATAGCTCTGAAGGATCCCCTCATAAATCAGCCATAGCATAGCCATATTTGAGCAACTGATTGGCGAATAATACCCAGGCCGCCAGCAATTCTTTCTCCGTGATTTGATAATCAGGCCGCCTGAGTACCTCCAA
>NZ_LGYY01000264.1:0-38289 GCF_001308045.1 Shewanella sp. Sh95 | reverse complement strand
GGAGGTACTCAGGCGGCCTGATTATCAAATCACGGAGAAAGAATTGCTGGCGGCCTGGGTATTATTCGCCAATCAGTTGCTCAAATATGGCTATGCTATGGCTGATTTATGAGGGGATCCTTCAGCACTATGCGGCAAGGTTCGCAGCGAAAGTGGAACATATCTAATAGCGGTTCATCGAGTTTCCAGTCGTGGCTGCCACAACGCGGGCAGGGGCGTGCCAGCTCAGATTGCAGATCCTGCCCTCCGACACGATACAAATAATAGTAAGTGGGAATTTTAGTAAGGTATTCGATTCGACCGCGTAAATCCCAACCTCGTCTAAATAAATCACTGTTTGGGCTCGATAATTCTTCTAGCGCTGCAAACTCTGCCTTAGTGGCGGCCGCCATTTGTAACTCATCACAGGCTTGCCACTCGGTTTGCCAGCGGATAACTCGCTTATGATCGCCATTAAAGGTCGCAGGGATTTGATACAGCGGAATAGGTAATAAGTTATCACCACTACGCAGGGGGGAACACATATGCACATAGCTAGTGTAGAGCAGCTGCCAGCTGGGTGGCTCAGTATTACTGACCTCAGAATTAATATCCTGACCGATAAACTTTTCACGTGGCGCCAGTAGTTTAGCCTCGGTTAATTCCGCCAGCGCTTTTTTCACCCAAGGGCTGTGGTAACGATGGGCCAAACTGTTTTTTTCCGGCGTGAGTAGGCGTACTCGAAATTCGCCCTCATTAAAGGCTACGGCAAATTCGCGGCCGAGGATTTGGCCATTAGCGCGATAGGCTTCGAGTAATTGATTGATGGCACGTTCTGCCGCACTGATGGTGGTATCGGCAAAGCATTCAAAGCGCAATTCGGTGACAAACATTAAGCGGATTTTCCTTGGGATTCGAGTTGACTGACACGTTGTTTCAGCTCGATAAGTTCATTTCTGAGTTGCATGATCTCGTTGTTTTTTAACGCGAGGGTTTGTTCAATGCCTTGTTGCAACAGGGCTAACTGTTGCGCCAATGTGGCGACTGTGAGTGGCGAAGCTTCGGCGGTATGTGTCTCTTCAACCACGGGCTGTGATTGGGCCGCTAAACGCTCCCGCTCGGCTTTGGGTATCGATTTAAACTGCTGTAATCCTTGGATTAACAGCGGCATGGGGATTTTGTTACCGACGCGGCTTTTTATCAGGGCAAGGCTTGGGGTTTTACCGCTGGCTTCGAGTGCGCAGGCTGCTGCTAACACTTGGTCAATGGGACTCATAATAAGTGAAATTCCTTAATGTATATCGTGTTTTTCACTAACTTACTGTGATGTGGTTATTTTAGTTCTTATAAATCAATGTATTGCTGTTTGGCATTGATTTTGCTTTTTAACAATTTTTATAACAAGTACACAGGAAGTCATAATATGAACGCAAATATTAATCGCAAACTCATCGCGGTCACGTTTTTAGGGTTAGCAAGCTTAGGTCTTAGCGGTTGTGTGGTCAATGTCGGCGATGGTGAATCTAAGTGGGATAGCAGCGAATCTTGGGAAAAAACACAGGATAAAAACCGCACTAATCTGACTAAGCTCAGCCTTGGCATGAGCAAAGACCAAGTGATGACGCTAATGGGAGCAGCAGACTTTAGCGAGTCCTATTTACAACAAAGCGCAGGACAAGCAGATAAAGAAGTGTTGGTCCTCTTTTATCGCACTCAGCACTCCCATAGCGATGGTAAAACCACTAAGGATGAATGTACGCCTGTAGTGTTGAGTAACCATGTTTTAGTCGGTTGGGGCGACACTGCGTATCAAAAGATTTAACCCCAACTGTCCCAAAATACACTTGAACGCCCTAAAAAATTAGGGCTTTCTTAACTGAGCATCAAGCTGCTCAATCAGTTCGGTCCATTGTGCATCAGCCTCTAAGGCTTCGGTGAGAAAACTCTTTTGCGCTTGTGTCCAAAAAGGCGCTTCAGTTAAATGTATTTGCGCTGCTAGCTTGTGAGTAGCAATAAAATGCGCGATAGCATTGGGTTGGTTCTCTAATCCCAGTTGTTCAAATAGATGGCTTAAATCAATTGGTGTAGTATCCATTCGATCTCTCCCTTGGTTAGCTTTTTATCTAGGTTATGCATCTCTTTAGGAAATGCAATCGATGATTAAAATTTGCACTTTTGGGTTTCCTTGATACATTGATAAAGACTCATAAGAGTGTGATCTAAATCAAGGAATTCTAACAATGGACAATAAAACCTTGGATGAGTATCGTGCCGTTTATCTCACCGCAGAAGATTTACGCTTGGCCGCTTCAATTATCTACAATGCGTATCACGATGATCCCTTTTTTATTAATGCGTTATCCACCGCAGATAAATTTGCCTACGAACAAAAATTACGCGCCGCAATTCGCGAAGAACTCAATACTCTATGGCAACAAAAGCAGGCCTTAATCGGACTCTTCGATGGTGCTCATTTAGTGGGAGTTGCTTGCGTTGTCACCCAAGAAGTGCCACTCGGAGAAGGTCGCTATTGGCACTGGCGGCTCAAAATGTTGCTGGGTACGGGGTGGCAATCGACCCAAGCTATGATGAAGAAGGAATCGATTATTTTGGAACTGTTACCCAGCCAGCGTTGTGGGATTTTGCAATTTATTGCTTTAGCGCCAAACGAGCAAGGTAAAGGGCTGGGCCATCAACTTGTTCAAGCGGTAGTGAGTTGGTGCGATGAGCAGCCAAATCTTGAAGGTATTGGGGTATTCACCTCGCAGGAAGCTCATATGCATTTATTTAAACAACATGATTTTGTTTTCTTGGGTGAATTGACTATTGGTGGTGTGGCTGGGCAATTACTTTTTTATACAGGCCAACAAGATGAATAAACGTTATCGCTCTTTCGCTGAGTTTTATCCTTTCTATCTCTCCCAGCATCAAGACAGTCGTTGTCGGCGGCTACATTTTATTGGAAGTATTCTGGTATTGTTATTATTAGGAGCTGCATTTATCACTGCCGCATGGTGGTTGTTGATGCTGATCCCGCTTGTGGGATATGGATTTGCTTGGGTTGGTCATTTTGTCTTTGAGCGTAATCGACCTGCGACCTTTCAATATCCTTTGTACAGCTTGATGGGGGATTGGGTGATGTTTGTCCAAATTCTTTTGGGAAAAGTAAAGTATTGAATCTGATATTCCGGTAAGAAGCTGACAAGCGTGTGAGAGATCGCTTACAAAGCCTGTAAGACAATATGTTTTCTTTTTGATTGTTTTATAATCTGTAGTTTTAAAAGTTATTTAATTTCAATTTGTTATAAATTCCACTTTGCTGGTTGAATGAGATTTTCCCGGGTTGTTGTTCTTATGGGGGAACAACAAAGACAGAATTCACGTAGAATTTATTTGTCGCCAAAACACATGGATAGCACGGATTGCAATACGGGCGAAACGGACGCAAGAAGCAACTAATTTAGGTTCTTGGATTTGAACCTCTGGCGGTAGGAAAACTGTCATAAACCAAGGATAGGCTAAGGAAAAGCAGGATAGCTTTGTCAAGGATGATACAGGATATAATACTTGTTAGGACGACAGGTTTCAGGATGATAAAGGACAAGCTTAAGGATTAAGCATGTACTCGGTGCAGGATGTATCGAGTTAAGGGATAAGTATAAGGGTGAACAGCTTGTACTCGTCTATGGAAGGCATTGAGCAGGATGCATTATGGAATGAGTCATAGGATGTGACTGGTGCCGGAATAGGATTTCCGGGTCAAAGGATTGAGTGTTATGGTTAAGCCATAACACAGGGAGGATTAGGGATACAGGGATGCTGTAGGATGCACGTAAACGCATGGATGGTGCAGGGAGCACAAATAAGCAGGATGGCTTACAGAGAATAAATGGGGCGTACACAGTACGCCCTTTTCTTTTTTGTCTTTTGAAGCCGCAGCTTGTATCCAGGCATTTTCTAAATATTGAATTGCAAATCCGTCCAATCACCCAGTTCACAGCTCATCAAGATTCTAATATCAACCCGCTTATACATTGATAACAATGCGCAATGATACTTTTGAGTTGCTTGGTTCTAGTGGTTGATACTAACCAAAGTATATGGAACTTGGCGTCGCTTAGAGGCTGTTCATAGTTCTGTGTCAAAATGTCCATTTTTATAATTTTAACGGTAGTGGGATAAAAGAGATTGTCGATTATTGCTCCTTTATGCGGCGATTTACGGCTTGGTTGGTTCTGAGTCTTTCTTGGCAAGCAAACTAAATTAGTTGAGAGGATTAAAATTGCCAGTTTCTTTGTGAGATATGTCTCACAAGTATGTAAGTAATTTGTAAGTTTTTTGACTGATAAAAACCGTCATATTCCATCAAATATAGTTTAATCAGTGTGTTAGGTTTTGCTTTTAATTATGTCGTTATTATTGCGGCTTATCTTTTTATTTTAACTAGCGCAAATTTCATCATGACTATCCTAAGATTCATTTGCAGAGGGAGCGAGAGACAACAGGATGTTAGCGGTCAGGATGGCCGGACAGTGTTTAATGGATTAACACTCACGGAATGGTAAGGAAAGACTTTCAGGATGAAAGCGTTACGAACCACGGAAGGATAGACTATCACGGATAGATAGCCTAGTTGCACAGGATTGCGATGGCACAAGGAGTGCAGCAGAAAGGAAGCAACTTAACCTATTTCATGGATGATGCTGGAACCGCTCAGGAAAGAGCAAGCTTGGTAAAAGGAACGCCAAGAGGTAGGGATGTACTTGAGTACAGGGAGATATCAAGGATTGAACAGGGATGATGCAGGATGCAAGTTGACGCATGGATGGTGCAGGGAGCACGAAAATAGCGGGATAGCTTAACAAAGAACAGAAGGGCGTGATCTTAGGAGCACGCCCTTTCTTTTTGGTATTCATACAGATGATGCAGATGTTGAGCCGCGCTATGGCTGAGTGTTATCAATACGGCTTGGCGTGATCAATTCAGCTCAAAGGTCAACGGCAGTGACTTAATGACACTTGCCAGAGCTACAACTACTTTGGCTCCCACAGCCACCAAATTTACCTTTCGTCGTCGGTGCTTCTTGCCATTCGGGTTCTGGGAATATAGGCCATTCAATCTTTTGAATTTTTTTACCTAGCATCCATATATGACCACGATATTGATTTATACCATCTGTGCTGAACTCGAATAGATACTTTGCCTTCCAACAGATCCCGGTAGTGCCGCCAAGGCTAGGACGAGCGGTTTCCATTGCGATCGCTAATAGTTGTACTTTTTGTCTACAGCATTCTTTTTCAGCAAAAATACGGCTTAATTCTGCCATTTGACGAAGTTGCCAAAAGAAAGCGGCAACGACAATCAGCGCAATAATTAACAGAAGATCTGACATCATTTACTTGCAGCCTTAAACAAGCCACCAATGGCTTGTGATAGTTGAACACTACGATTGGGATTTCGTAATTCACGCAGTAAGTGATTGCGTAAATTAGGAATAGCCACAATATCAGCAAAGACCTGATTAAAAAAGGCTTGCGGCTGAAGTGCAAGTGCTTCTAAGTAAATACTGCGACTCAGCTCTTGCTTTAGTATCGACCAATTTCGACCTGCAATACTGATGAGGGCGTTTGCATCAAGCTGGTCTGTATGCTGTAAGTGGGCTAAGGCTTGTTGGCTTAATTCAGACTGTGATGCTAATGCTCGCATGTAATAGGATTGGTACTCATTAGGTGCCTTGATGAACTTACTAAAGATCTTCTCCGCAATAGCCTCAGTCAACTGTAGATGTTCGAGGCACTGGCATAGAGCGATTTGCACTTCAATGGCGGCATGGTCAAAACTGGCAAGTATATGTTGCTCATGATCTAATTCATTGAGACGGACACAAACATCACTCAAACCTTGCAGGCCAATATGTTGCCATTCACTCGGAGCAATTTGGCCTGATAAGTATTGCATGGCAAATTCATATTGGATTGATGCCTTTAACCCTAATTGCTTACGCACTAAGGCGTTGAATAACGCTAGTTTCTCTTGGCTAGGTTTAAAACTAAATGGATTATTGGCGAGGCGATCCTGCTGTTCATCGGTTAATGGCTGAGTTGGATCTTGTCCCAGTGCCGTGAGCACCATTTCAATAAATTGTGAACGGGGTGCAGGCGAGAGCAGGCCTTGCTCATCTAAAGGAAGCTTGAGGAACCAAATAAAATGCTGCTGGCTTTCATTCCAAAAAACAATGGCAAACTGTGCATGGCCTTGAATAGGGTAGGGATAAGGTGTGGCTAGAGATTCGATTTGATGGAAGGCCAACATATCGATGTGCTGTACCCTTCGACCCAGTTCATAGACTTGGAATTGGGTTTTGGCTGTCGTTAAAAATTGGCTAAGCGTAGTAATTTCAGTCATTTGGCTGCTATATCAATCAAAAAGGCTCAATAAATTGGCGACATTATAGGGGGAAGTTGTTCACGATGGTATGATTGCCACACTTTTATCGCCCCCTGTCGCTGAGCGTTATCTTCTAGTGACAGCGAGCTAAAGGACGTTACATTGATGCTTTACAGCCAAACTCAAATAAAATTAGCCCAAATTATTCACGAGCTCCAAGGTGTTGGACTTTGGTCGGCCAATGCGCCAAGTGATAAAGCGATGGCCAGTACTGCGCCGTTTGCCTGCGATCTTATGTCGTTTGAACAATGGTTACAGTTTATCTTTATCCCGCGAATGCAAGCATTGATCGATGCTGGACAACCCTTGCCTAGCCAAATTGCCATTGCGCCTATGGCTGAACATGTGTGGTCTGAGCAGGCGACATTAGCACCCTTAATCGGTGTCTTAAATGAATTGGATATATTGTTAAATGAACCAAGATGATATCTGGTTAGATATACCAGAGAGTAAGCAATTGAATACCGATAGTGATGATGTAGAAGCCGCGCCTGAACTGCACATTTTATATCAAGACGAGCATCTCGTTGCTATCCACAAACCTGCGGGATTGCTGGTGCATCGCAGTTATTTGGCACGCCGTGAACGTTTTTTTGCGATGCAATTAACACGCGATCTGGTGGGGTGTCATGTGTTTCCGGTACATCGTTTAGATAGACCGACCTCTGGCGTGTTGTTATTTGCCAAAAATAGTGAAGTGGCTAACGCGCTTTGCGAACAATTTGCCGACCATAGTATCGAAAAACAGTACCTAGCGTTGGTGCGTGGCAATATGCACGAGAGTGGTGTATTGGATTATGCGCTCAAGGTGGAATTGGATGAAGTGGCGGATAAGTTCTCAAATCAAGATAAAGCAGCCCAAGAAGCGGTGACTCAATATGAACCGCTACTCAATGCTGAAATCCCCTATCCGTCAGGACGTTATGCAACGAGTCGATTTGCTTTAGTTAAACTGAGTCCTAAAACGGGGCGCAAGCATCAACTAAGACGCCATATGGCGCACTTACGTCATCCGATTATTGGTGATACCACCCATGGTGATGGTAAGCAAAATGCATTTTTTAGAACCCATTTTGACATCAATCGACTATGGCTGATTGCGAAAAAATTAACCTTCACTCACCCGATAACCCATGAGCGCTTAAGCATTGAAACAGAGCTTGAGCCTGAATGGGAAACCGTTTTTGCTCGCCTAGGTTGGGATGATAGCGCATTATCTTCCACACCCAGCATATTGATTGCGGGTTAAGCTGAAATGTATTAGGTCGCCACGTGTTTATTTGCGTGACTAAGATAGTGTGGTCTGTTCACTTGCTGTTGGCCCTGATGTTAACAGCTTAGCTACTCGCTAGCTTTAGTTCTTGCATTAAGGTGACTAAGCTTGAAAATCCCGTGGTGGGCTTAAGTGGCGTTTGCAGGTTTTGCTGTGCGGCATGAAAGTAATGTTTACGTCTAATTTGAGTGCTTTTATGTTGGTGCTTGAGGTGTTTTTGCCTATTGCTCTGTCGCATCAGTTTAGTTCCTCATGCTCAATAACTTGATTTAATTTATAAAATTTTACCTTGTTGCTTGCCCTAAAGCATAACAATAAAGTAACTTCAGCTGAGTTGCGTTTACGCATGTGGGACGGAGTATATCATGAAAAAAGTTAATCTGATCTTTGGCACTGTGTATGGTAGCGCACAATTTACCGCCGAAACCTTAGAAAAAGCGCTGACAGAACTTGGTTATGAAGCCAGATTGTGGCAACCGAATGAAATTAGCCAATTTACACCACCACAGGATGAGCTGTTAGTGGTTGTCACCTCAACCACCGGGCAGGGGGATTTACCCGATGATATCCAGCCTTGGTTTTATCATCTCCAAACAACAGCTCCCTATTTGCCAGAGCTGAAATACAGTGTTATTGCGCTGGGAGATTCAAGTTACGATACCTTTTGTGGTGCAGGCAAGTCAGTGGATGCATTGCTGAGTGAATTAGGCGCAAAAGCCGTTGTGGAGCGTCTCGATATTGACGCCTGTGAAACCATGGAACCTGAGGTCGAAGCGATAAAATGGCTGCAAAGCTGGAACCAAATCGTCAAATCCGAGCGCGCCGCTTAGGCCATTTGGTCACTCAGCAGTGGTTTAAATTTGCTCAGCGCTTAAGCCAAGCGCTGTTAATCCCTATTGCCATTTTACCCGCGGCTGGGGTTATGTTGGGGTTGACGGTAAGCCCAATCCCCTTTATGCCTGAAGTACTTAATGTATTAATGCTGGCTGTGGGGAAGCTGATCTTCGCGATTATGCCGATTTTGTTTGCGGTGGCGGTGGCGATTGGTTTTTGTCGAGATCAAGGGATTGCTGCATTTACCGCGGTGTTTGGCTATGGGGTGTTGACAGCAACCTTGGCTGCTTTAGCTGACCTATACCAATTGCCAACTCAGTTAGTTCTTGGCATGGATACCTTAGATACTGGGATTGCTGGCGGCATGCTGATTGGCGGCGTGACTTGCTTTGCGGTGCGTTGGAGCCAATATATTCGCCTGCCAGCGATTTTTTCCTTTTTCGAAGGGCGGCGTAGCGCCTCTTTATTGATCATTCCGTTGGCAATGGGGTTAGGTTATGTACTCGCCCATGTATGGCCATCAATCTCCTTATTGATTGAGCGAGTCTCTGATTGGGCTGTTTACCAAAAGCCTGCAATTGCGTTTTGTGTTTATGGTGCGCTTGAGCGTTTACTCATTCCTTTAGGGCTACATCATATTTGGAATGCACCATTTTATTTAGAAGTTGGCCAATATCAGTTGCAGGACGCCGAAGTGGTACGCGGTGAAGTGGCGCGTTATTTAGCGGGTGATCCGCAAGCAGGGAATTTAGCGGGGGGCTACCTGATTAAAATGTGGGGATTACCAGCAGCGGCGCTGGCCATTTGGCGCTGCGCTGATGCCTCGGAGCGAAATCGTGTTGCGGGTATTATGCTTTCCGCTGCGGCAGCCAGTTGGTTAACAGGTGTGACTGAGCCAATTGAGTTTGCATTTATGTTTGTGGCGCCTATCTTGTTTCTTATCCATGTCATGCTGGCGGGCTTGGCTTACTCTGTCTGCATTATGCTTGATATTCACCATAGTATTGTATTTTCCCACGGACTGGTTGACTTCACTTTGCTATTTTCCCTGTCCCGCAATACGGGATGGTTTGCAGTCTTGGGGCCGCTTACGGCGGTGATTTATTACATTTTGTTTAGGGGAAGTATTCTGGCATTTAATTTAAAAACGCCAGGGCGGCTTGAATCCTATGACGCCAATCGCTCCAAAGAGAGCTTAAGAGCAATTATTGCGGCATTAGGTGGTCGCGATAACATCGTTGAACTCAATGCCTGTTTAACGCGATTACGTTTGAGTGTGCATAGCCCTGAGTTAGTTAATAAAGTTCGACTCAGTCAGCTAGGCGCGAAGGGAGTGATTGTGATGGGGAAAGGTGTGCAAGTGGTCTATGGCACTAAGGCTGAAACTCTGCGTAAAGTGTTGCAGCGTTATTTAGATACACGGCGTTAGCATTGCAGCTTATTAAAATTAATCACTGATTTATTGTGTTTAATAAAGTCAACTCACAATAAATTCACTTTTTAATACAAAAAATTAGCTTTTCATGCTGTATCAGCGGATTGGCTATGGCACACTCGAGTGAGGGACCATAGAGGAGATCAGATTTTGCAGTCACAGCATGTAGTTTCCAACGCACAACCCGCCTTAGCACGTAAAATCCTGATGACAGATTGCGCCGATGCCCAAGGGCTTATCGCCAAAATCACCAGTGTTTGCTTTAACCATCAGCTTAACATCATCAAAAACAGTGAATTTGTGGATAATGCGCAGGGAAGATTTTTTATGCGCACTGAGCTTGAGGGGCACTTTAACAGCGAGCAATTATTGCAGGATCTGCGTCAAGTATTACCCGTTCCAAATCATATGACCTTAGTGAGTGCGGGTAAGAAACGCATTGTTATATTAGTCACTAGAGAAGCACATTGTCTCGGCGACCTCTTGATGAAAGCGTATTATGGCGGTTTAAACGTTGAGATTGCCGCCGTAGTGGGCAACCACGATGTACTTAGAGAACTTGTTGAAAAGTTTAATATTCCTTTTCATCTCGTCAGCCACGAAGGACTCGACAGAATTCAACATGAGCAGGCGTTATTGGCCGCGGTGTCGCAATACGCGCCAGACTATCTGGTGCTTGCCAAGTATATGCGGGTGCTGACGCCGGATTTTGTTGCCGAATATCCAAACCGTATCATCAATATCCATCACTCTTTCTTACCAGCCTTTATTGGTGCAGCTCCTTACCGCCAAGCCTGGGAACGTGGGGTGAAAATTATCGGTGCGACGGCGCATTTTGTGAACAACTGCCTCGATGAAGGGCCGATTATCAAACAGGATGTGATCCCCGTTGATCATAGTTACAGCGCACTCGAAATGGCCAAAGCGGGGCGAGACGTTGAAAAAAGTGTTCTCAGCAAGGCGCTGCAATTAGTGTTAAATGAGCAAGTGGTGGTTTACGGCAATAAAACCATTGTGTTTTAAGTCGTTAAATTTGATTTGAGTATCCCCAACATACTCCCGCGCATACCGTGATGGGGATCTTATGTTTCAGTTTTAGTCTGCGGCTTATATTCGCTTTGCTATCCTTATGTTTAATAGGATTTTTACTTTGTTTATGTCCTAATGAGTTTTTGAGTCTACATTCCTATTTTTAATCAAGGATGGAGGTTGGATGTCAACAAATCGCGGTCTAATTGTCGGAACGATGGATCTCCCCGATGGTTTGCATTTGTCTTGGGCACAACTCGATAAAGAGTTTCGTGTTCAGAAAATGAGTCAAGCCTTTTATGAGCGCTGTAACCGCTCAGCAGCGCAAATCATTAATAAACCTATTTGCCAGTTATTCAGTGCTTTTGATACTGATTTATGTGCAGATATTGAGCATCGTAGCGGTGGCTATATAGGCTTCCAGTTACAGGACAATAATGGCGCAAATGTGCATTTCGCTTTGCATGCAGTTCCTGAAAATGGATGGTACTTGATCTTATCTGAGATAAATTTTAAAGATCCCAAAATTAAAGAATTGCACGTAGATTATCGCCGTGTAATCCAAGCGAGCGATGTTTGGTTGCAGCATATTGAAGAAGTGATTAGGTCTTCACCTGAGGATGTTTTCCGGGTTGCGGTAGCCAAATCTGTCGCACTCAGCAGTAGTCGGTATGGGTTTATTCTTTTACATAACGAAAAATCGAAATTGCTTAGCTTGGCGGCCAGAACCCAATATCCTCAATCTAAGATTGACCTGCCAGAAATTGTCGAAGAAGAGACTCAAGCTCCTGAAACTGAAAGTCTTGTCTGGCTTGAATGCGCTCAAAACTTTAAGCCCATCATTAAAAATAGCCTAGGTAGGCCCGCGAATGCTCAGGGAGTATTCGATAAATTACTGCTTGAGGAACGCTATTTAGCGGTGCCCATTTTATTTCGAAATCGGTTGATGGGAATTATTTGCGTCGTTGGGCGAAGTGACCCCTACAGTCGTCAAGATGCCCGCTCATTGCTCACTTTTGCGAGTATTTTATGGCATTCGATTGAGCTTCCCCGCAGTTTGCGGGCAGTATCGCGGCAGTCCAAAATTATTAAGGCGCAAAAGGAGCAATTATCCCAATCGTTAACCCAGCTTATCAGCGCCATTTCCGAGGCATTAGAACTTAAGGATGCCTATACCGCGGGGCATCAAAAGTCGGTGGCCCAATTAAGCTATCTTATAGGTGAAAAGCTCGGGCTTGAGCCGCAGCGTTTAGAGGGGCTAAAAATTGGTGCACTGGTGCATGACATAGGAAAGCTTGCAATACCATCACAGATTTTGACTAAACCTTCAAAATTATCCAAAGAAGAATACGCCTTAATTCAAACTCATCCACAACATGGAGCGGAAATTGTAGAGGATGTCGAATTTCCCTGGCCGATTAAACAAATGATATTACAGCATCATGAGCGGCTTGATGGATCGGGTTATCCCTTGGGATTAAAGGACAAAGCGATTCTCTATGAGGCTAAAATTATTGCCGTTGCCGATGTTGCTGATTCAATCCTATCACACCGACCCTATCGTCCTTCATTGGGATTGGCGAAGATGACAGAGGTGCTTCGGGCGGGTAAAGGGATCTTATTTGATCCTGATATAGTTGAAACCTGTTTAGAGGTACTTATTAACCGTGAAATTAGTATTAGCGATCATATCGGTTCTGCCGCGCTAGACCCGGTAGTGACAGTCACTTTGGACCATGAGTTAGCCGACATTAAACGACTACTTGCTCACGCCCATGCTAAGGTGGCTGTTGTACAGGATGAAGAACATCACCTCATTGGCGTTATCACCCAAAGATTATTGGACTACTGGCTCAGCCCCCTCATTGGCAGTGCAGCCGAGCGAGAACAGGATAGGGCTTTTTTGCGTAAAAAAGCTCATCAAATCATGGAGCATTCTGTTCCTTTAATTAGTGATGTGGCGACTT
Source organism: Shewanella sp. Sh95 (assembly GCF_001308045.1). NCBI lineage: Bacteria > Pseudomonadati > Pseudomonadota > Gammaproteobacteria > Alteromonadales > Shewanellaceae > Shewanella > Shewanella sp. Sh95. The sequence continues at coordinate 25,325 of NZ_LGYY01000264.1, read as the reverse complement.
CAGAAGATGCGCTGCAGCAACTTAATGAGTCTGACTCTGAGTTTTTGGTGGTTGTGAATAAGGCGCAACATGCAATAGGCGTAATCGGCTGGCGTGCAATAGCGATGGCGAATAAGTTACGCCAGGATGTCGAGCGTTTAATTTAACGGAACTCAGTAGATAAAAAATGCCAAGCAGGCTGCTTGGCATTTTGTTATCACGCAATGTAGCGAAACGATTAATCGACGATACGTAACAGTTCGTTGATCCCCACTTTGCCGCGGGTTTTCGCATCCACTTTCTTAACGATAATCGCAGCGTATAGGCTGTATTTGCCACATGCAGAGGGCAGGTTACCTGATACGACTACAGAGCCAGCTGGTACGCGGCCATAGTGGATTTCGCCCGTTTCACGGTCATAAATACGGGTACTTTGGCCGATATAAACGCCCATGGATATCACCGAGCCTTCTTCTACCACAACGCCTTCGACAATTTCAGAGCGTGCGCCGATAAAGCAGTTATCTTCGATAATAGTCGGGCCAGCTTGCAGCGGCTCCAATACGCCACCGATACCTACACCGCCGGATAAGTGTACGTTTTTACCAATTTGCGCGCATGAGCCAACGGTTGCCCAAGTGTCAACCATAGTGCCTTCGTCAACGTAGGCGCCAAGGTTGACGTAAGAGGGCATTAATACGGTGTTTTTACCGATGAACGAGCCTTTTCGAACAGTGGCTGAAGGCACCACGCGGATGGCTTCGGCTTTAAAGCGGGCCTCGTCATACTCGGCAAACTTTAACGGCACTTTGTCAAAATATTTGGTTTCGGCGCCATCGATAACGGCGTTATCAAAAATACGGAATGACAGTAACACCGCCTTTTTCAACCATTGATGAACATGCCATTGGCCGTCGATTTTTTCAGCGACGCGCAGTTCACCCTTGTCGAGCATATTGATGACATGTTGCACATCGTTACGCACGCTAGCGTCAACAGTGCTTGGTGTGATGTCGGCACGCGTTTCAAAAGCGGCCTCAATACGTTGGCGTAAAGCCTCCATTTACTTCTCCCGTTGTGGTTAATTGGTTGACTCTGAGTTGATGGCGCTCAGTGCGCTAATCAAGGCTTCCTTGAGCGTATGCTCTTGGGTTTCATTGAGTTGCAAGCCATCATTGGTTTGCAAAATAAAAAAGTCTTCCGCTCGCTCGCCGATGGTAGTGATCTTGGCGGAGAGCAACGTCGTGTTGCAGCGATAAAAAATATCGCCCACTTTAGCTAATAATCCCGGCGTATCCAAGGCAATGAGTTCCATCATACTTGTACCATGACGGTTACTCTCAAGGAAACTCACCTGAGTAGGAACATTAAAAGGTTTCATCTTGCGCGACAGTTTTCTAAAGCGTGGCAGTTTGGGGTTATCACTGGCGAGCGCTTTTTCAAGGGCTTTACGGATACTTTGTATGCGCGAGAGTTGGCTGACGGGTTCGCCGTCTTGCTCGAGGATAACAAAGGTGTCTAGAGCATAATTGTCCTTTGATGTCATGATGTTAGCATCGTGGACGTTAATGTTTTTATTATCAAGCACCGCCATTACGGTAGCAAATAACTTAGGTCTGTCCTGACAATAAACAAACAGCTCTGTGCCGCCGCGGGTCGTGTGTTTTGAAACGAGCACTAAGGGCTCATCCAACTGCTTATGCTTGAGGATGGCTTCAGCATGCCAAGCGACTTGATTGGGCTGGTGGCGCAAAAAGTAGTCGGCCTTAAAGCGTTGCCAAAGGGTATCTAAATCTTTTTCTTTAATGCCGCGCCGCAGTAGTTCTTTTTTCGCCTTGGCTTGGTATTCGCGTACTCGGGCCCGAATATCAACGGGTTTTTCTTTGCCGCGAGCGAGCACCCTTTGGGTTGAAAAATATAAGTCGCGCAGCAGTGAGCCTTTCCAGTTATTCCAAGTCTTTTCGTTGGTGGCGCAGATATCGGCCACGGTTAAACAGTACAAATAACTTAAATGCACCGCATCGCGCACCTTGCTGGCAAAGTCGGCCACCACATCGGGGTCGGAAATATCACGGCGCTGGGCGGTTACCGACATTACTAAGTGATTTTCAACTAACCAAGCGACTAAGCGGCCATCGTGGTCGTTCAAGCCATGAAGTTTACAGAAGGCGAGGGCATCGCTTGAGCCAAGCTTGCTGTGATCGCCGCCGCGGCCCTTGGCGATATCGTGGAAAATCGCGCCGAGTACTAACAAACCTTTTTTCGGTAACTGATTGATAAGCACTGAGCCTAAAGGAAACTCTTCTTTCTGTTCTGGCTGCGAGAAGCGCTCGATATTGAGGAGCAATCTGTGGGTGTGTTCATCCACCGTATAGGCGTGGAACAGGTCAAACTGCATTTGGCCTTCGATATTGCGCCATGCGGGCAAATAGGCCGACAGCACCCCGTGTTTATGCATCAGCGATAAGGCTGCAATACCGCGTGGATGTTTTAAGATCTCCATAAAGGCTTGGCGGCACTGAGGATTTTCTTGCAAGGGTTGCTGCTGTGCTCGGCGAGCACGTCTCAGTGAGCGTAGGGTAGGCGCATAAATGCCTTTAATATTAGAGTTTTTCGCGACATGGACAAACAAACGTACAATTTCTTCACCGCTGTCGAATAAATCGTCACTTAGGGCCTCGATAAAGGCACCACGGCGCTGATAGTTATTGTCAATCGCTTGAATTTCTAAAGCTTTCGTTTGACCAAGAGTTGCCCGCTTAAACAGTTGCAGCAGCATTTCGTTGAGTTCCATCACGCGGCGCACCGTGCGATAGTAACGTTTCATCATCTGCTCAACAGCAAGTTGGGTCGCGTCTTCGTATCCCATCAACTCAGCCACTTGGCGCTGGACATCGAACAGCAGGCGGTTTTCATCACGCCCGACAGTCATGTGCAGGGCAAAACGCAACTTCCACAGAAAGTGCTGACACTCGAGCAACTCTTCTAATTCGGCGGGTTCTAAAAATTCGTATTGCACCAGTTCTTCTAAGCGTGAGGCGCCAAAGTGGCGCATGGCAACCCAGGCGATGGTTTGAATGTCCCGAAGGCCGCCGGGGCAACTTTTGATATTGGGCTCAAGATCGAAGGCACTCGCCTTGGCATGGCGGGCCGTTTGTTCATCGCGCTTAGCGATAAAGAACTGACTGGAGGTCCAAAAATCGCTTTGACGAATGGCATCGTAGAGCTGGTCAAACAGACTTTCAGGCCCTGAAAGCAAGCGCGCTTCAAGCAAATTAGTGGCGATGGTAATGTCGTCTCGCCCAAGGCGTAGCGTATCATCAAGGGTGCGGACGCTATGACCAATCTCAAGACTAGCATCCCACAAAAAGGCGATAAACTCGCTGAGCGCGGCTTCCGCTACCGCAGCTAACTCGCCCTCGAAGAGGAATAGCAAATCGACATCAGAGTGCGGATGTAACTCACCGCGACCATAGCCACCAACGGCAATCAGGGCGATGGGGTATTGATCTAGGCCGTGTTGCAACCAGGCCTGTTTTATAAGGGAGTCGACAAACTGACAGCGCTGAGTCACTAGCTCTTCAATCGGGGTTTTGGCCTTGAACCTTGCTAAAAGCGTTTGATTCTGTTCGATTAATGATTGTTTAGCTAGCAGCGCTGTATTCATCGAGTCCCTTGTTTGGATGCGTTAAAATATTTGCTACCCACCAAGTTCCAATATGACCTGATGGATAGTTTAACAATTGTCATTAGTGATTAATGATCCGCGGAAAATCTTCCTCATCGCGCAGCGTCAGCACTTCAACACCGGTTTCGGTCACTAATAATGTGTGTTCCCACTGGGCTGAGTTTTTACCATCGGAAGTGGTCACCGTCCAATTATCATCGCGATCTAGCACAGTGGTGTGTCGACCCGCGTTGATCATCGGTTCAATGGTAAAGCACATACCTGGGCGTAAAATGGTGTTGTCACCATTACGGTAGTGCATCACTTGGGGTTCTTCATGGAAACCCGCGCCAATACCGTGGCCACAATAATCTTGCACGATGGAATATTTCTCAAGGCCTGTTTTGCTGGCTTTGATGAATTTTTCAATAGTATTGCCGATTTCACCTAATTTTAATCCCGGACGCACTTTACGGATCGCAAGATAGAGACTTTCTTGGGCGATGCGGCACAGACGTTTATCCTTAGGGCTGACTTCACCGATTAAGAACATTTTAGAGGTATCGCCGTGGTAACCGTCTTTAATGACGGTGATATCGATATTGAGAATATCGCCATCCTTGAGAACGCGATCGCTCGGAATACCGTGGCAAATGACGTTGTTTAACGAAGTACAAATCGACTTAGGAAAACCATGGTAGTTGAGCGGGGCAGAAATCGCGCCTTGCTCTTCGGTATATTTGGCGCAGATATCGTTTAATTCATTAGTGGTGACCCCCGCCTTAACATAAGGGGCGATCATTTCTAATACTTGTGCAGCCAGTTTACCTGCCGCGCGCATTTTCTCGATTTCTTCTGCTGTCTTAATGACTATACTCATTGCGTTTTCTCTTGTGTCTTCGGTGTCTATTGGCGCGATCAACCTAATGCAAAAATTTGTGCTTTAGGGCTATTTATGGTATAAAGCGCGCCGTTATGTTTAAGTCTTGATGAATTACCCAAGCTCAGCTTTATCTGCTTTTGGGCGATAGCAAAACTAAAGATGGCGGCCATTATACATGGCAATTTATCTAAATACTAAATCACACACGTGTCGACACATTCTTCGGGGTGCCCTCAGCTGTTAACTGCGGGGTCGAAGACATGGGATACGTGGAGGTCTAACCCCCTAAATTTTAAGGTAATAGAAATGACTACAGTTTCAATGCGCGATATGCTCCAGGCCGGTGTCCACTTCGGTCACCAAACCCGTTACTGGAACCCAAAAATGAAGCCATTCATTTTCGGTGCTCGCAACGGCGTTCACATCATCAACCTTGAGCATACTGTGCCAATGTTCAATGAAGCACTGGCTTTCATCAGCAACGTTGCTTCAAAGAAAGGTAAAGTATTATTCGTTGGTACTAAACGTGCTGCTGGCGAAGCGATCAAAGAAGCTGCTATTTCTTGTGATCAGTACTATGTTGATCACCGTTGGTTAGGCGGTATGCTGACTAACTGGAAAACCGTTCGTCAGTCAATCAAACGTCTGAAAGAACTGGAAAGCCAATCAGTAGATGGTACTTTCGACAAGCTGACCAAAAAAGAAGCGCTGATGCGTACTCGTGAGCTTGAAAAGCTGGAAAAATCTTTAGGCGGTATTAAGAACATGGGCGGCCTGCCAGACGTATTATTCGTTATCGGCGCTGACCACGAGCATATCGCTATTAAAGAAGCTAACAACCTGGGTATCCCTGTTGTTGCAGTTGTTGATACTAACTCTGCGCCAGATGGTGTTAACTACATCGTTCCTGGTAACGACGACGCGATGCGTGCTATTCGCCTGTACACTACTTCTGTTGCTGCAGCAGCTAACGCTGGCCGTGGTCAAGATTTAGCTGTTCAAGCTGAGCAAGACGGTTTCGTAGAAGCCGAATAATAATAAGGCGGGATGAGTTTCATCACCCTTATTAACCAAGATTTTGATTGGTTAACAGGGGCCATTCGGCCCCTGTTTTATATCTGCAAATTAGTCGATTTTTTAGAGAGGATTTAACAATGGCAATTTCTGCTGCCCAAGTTAAAGAACTGCGCGAGCGTACTGGCGCAGGCATGATGGATTGTAAAAAAGCGTTAGAAGAAACCAACGGCGACATGGAGTTAGCAATTGACAACATGCGTAAGTCTGGTGCTGCTAAAGCTGCTAAGAAAGCAGGTAACATCGCTGCTGACGGTACTATCCTGATCAAAAACGGTGAAGGTTTCGCAGTACTGTTAGAAGTAAACTGCCAAACTGACTTCGTTGCTAAAGATGCAAACTTCTTAGGTTTTGCTAACGCTGTTTTAGACGTTGCTGCAGCGTCTAAAGTGACTTTAGAAGACTTAAAAGCCCAATTTGAAGAAGCCCGTGTTGCACTAGTTGCTAAAATCGGTGAAAACATCAACGTTCGTCGCGTTGAGTACATCGACGGCACTAAATTAGCTTCTTACCGTCACGGTGAGCGTATCGGTGTAGTGGTAACTGGTGATGCTGATGACGAAACTCTGAAGCACCTCGCAATGCACGTTGCCGCTTCTAAGCCTGAATACGTTAACCCAGAAGACGTTCCAGCTGACGTAGTCGCTCGTGAACAAGCTCTGCAAATCGAAATCTCTATGAATGAAGGCAAACCTGCTGAAATCGCAGAGAAAATGGTTGTTGGTCGTATGAAGAAGTTTACTGGTGAGATTTCTCTGACTGGTCAAGCTTACATCATGGAACCAAAGAAAACTGTTGGCGAATTCTTGAAAGAGAAAGGCGCGAAAGTCACTAACTTCATTCGTTTAGAAGTGGGTGAAGGTATTGAGAAGAAAGAAGAAGATTTCGCAGCTGAAGTTGCTGCTCAAATCGCTGCTTCTAAAAAGGCTTAATCGCCAACGCTAAATACCCCCAAGACCGCAGCAATGGCTGCGGTCTTGTTATGACCAGGATATAAAAATTATGAGCACCAATCCAAAACCTGCATTTAGACGCATTCTTCTAAAATTAAGTGGCGAAGCACTGATGGGCGACGAAGGCTTCGGCATCGATCCTAAAGTGTTAGATCGCATGGCTCAAGAAGTCAAAGAGCTGGTAGAGTTAGGCATTCAGGTGGGTGTGGTCATTGGTGGTGGTAATCTATTTCGCGGTGAAGGCTTAGCAAAAGCGGGCATGAATCGTGTGGTGGGCGATCACATGGGTATGCTGGCAACGGTTATGAACGGCTTGGCCATGCGTGATGCCCTGCACCGTGCCTATGTTAATGCTCGTCTGATGTCGGCTATCCCATTAAAAGGGGTGTGTGACGACTACAATTGGGCTGAGGCGATCAGCTTATTAAAATCAGGCCGTGTAGTGATTTTTGCTGCGGGTACTGGTAATCCATTCTGCACTACCGATTCTGCTGCTTGCTTACGCGGCATTGAAATCGAAGCAGAAGTCGTGCTAAAAGGCACTAAAGTTGACGGCGTTTATTCTGACGACCCGATGAAAAATCCAGAAGCCGTGAAGTACGATGAATTATCGTACACTGAAGTACTGGACAAAGAATTAAAAGTAATGGACTTAGCAGCCTTTACGATGGCGCGTGATCATGACATGCCAATCCTAGTATTCAACATGAACAAACCAGGTGCTCTGCGCCGTGTGGTCATGGGTGAAGAAGAAGGCACATTGATCAAAGCGAAGTAAGTTATTTAATGACCAAGAAGGACATTTAACGTGATTGCAGATATTAAAAAAGATGCTCAAGAGCGCATGGGTAAATGCGTAGAAGCGACTAAGAACCAAATGGCGAAAGTACGTACTGGTCGTGCACACCCAAGCTTACTGGACTCTATCCAAGTGTCTTACTACGGCACTATGACTCCACTCAATCAAGTGGCAAACGTGGGTGTTGAAGATGCACGCACCCTGTCTGTGACAGTGTTTGATCGCAGTGCAATCCAAGCGGTTGAGAAAGCGATCATGAGCTCAGACCTTGGCTTAAACCCAATGTCAGCGGGCGCAACTTTACGTATTCCATTACCTGCACTGACTGAAGAACGTCGTAAAGACTTCATCAAGGTAGTTCGTGCCGAAGCGGAAGGCGGCCGTGTGGCGATTCGTAACGTACGCCGTGACGCGATTTCTGAAGTGAAGAAGCTCGAAAAAGCCAAAGAATGTACTGAAGATGATGTTCGTCGCTTTGAAGACGAAGTGCAAAAGTTCACCGATGCTCACATTAAGAAGGTCGATGAGATTTTAGCGGCCAAAGAAATTGAGTTGATGGAAGTCTAATCTCAGGCGCTATAAGCTAGAGTTGCTACGCCGTGTAGGGGTATACTACACGGCGTTTGTCTATTTTAAAGGGTTGTAATAGATGTCATCCACAGTGGAATTTGATCCGCAATCTAGGTCGACTGAGCAGGATGCTTGTGCTCAGACAAGCTTACCGGAGGTATTACCCGAACTCGTTAAACAGTCATTACCTAAACATGTTGCGATTATTATGGATGGTAATGGACGTTGGGCTCAAACCCAGGGCAAACCACGAGTGATGGGGCATAAAGCCGGCGTAAAGGCGGTGAGACGTGCGGTGAGTGCGGCCAGTCAGTTAGGGATACAATCGCTGACGCTATTTGCGTTTTCCAGCGAGAATTGGCGTAGACCCGATAAAGAAGTCAGCTTGCTGATGGAATTGTTTTTTACCGTGTTACAACGGGAAATTAAGTTACTCGATAAGAACCAAGTCAGATTGAATATCATCGGCGATATCAGCCGTTTTTCTGCGCGTTTACAAAAACAAATTCGTGCCGCAGAAGAAAAAACCGCAGGCAACAGTGGATTGATATTGAATGTAGCGGCCAATTACGGTGGCCGTTGGGACATACTGCAAGCTGCGCAAAAGTTAGCTGAAAAGGTGGAAAATGGCGAAATGACCAGCAGTCAGTTCACCGAAGAAGCCTTGAGTGAACATTTGTGCATGCAAAATCAGAGTGAAGTTGATTTAATGATCCGTACGGGTGGGGATTACCGGATCAGCAATTTTGTGCTCTGGCAGGCTGCCTATGCTGAATTGGTGTTTATGGACACCCTTTGGCCTGATTTCGATGAACAGGCTTTTCATGAAGCGATTGCTACTTTTGCCAGTCGCCAGCGCCGTTTTGGTTTGACCGGAAGTCAAATTGATGAGATGCGCGCATTGTAAAACGTCATGAGGGATTTTTTTTGCTAAAACAACGTATAATAACAGCAATTTGGTTAATTCCATTAGTTTTGGGAGCGATCTTTTTACTCCCCGTAGAGTACTTTGCTTGGGCCTTAGTGGCCGTGTTTCTGATCGCCGCTAAGGAGTGGGGCAGGATCATCGATAGTCAATGTGATGTCACCCAATGGAGTTTTACTTGCACGGTCGGTATTTTACTGATCGCGCTTAATTTAATTGTTCCCGCCGACACCATTTGGCTTAGGGGGCAAATTCATCCCATTTATCTTGCCGTGGTTACCATAGGTACTTTGTGGTGGATGGTGTCACTGCTGCTGGTGGTCACTTATCCTAAAAGCGCCAAATTGTGGCAAAAGAGTCCGATGCTAAAGTCCATGTTTGGACAATTGACTTTAGTACCTTGTTTTGTGGCTCTGATTGCCCTTAAATCGATTAGTTCGCAAATATCGCCTTACTATGGGGCATCGCTAGTATTATTGGTGATGTTGATCGTTTGGGCTGCGGATTCTGGGGCGTATTTTGTGGGCAAAGCTGTCGGTAAAACTAAGCTTATGCCCGCAGTTAGCCCTGCTAAAACCTTAGAGGGTTTGCTCGGTGGCCTAGTGACTACACTAATTGTTGTTGCGGGTGTTATGTATATATCCCCTGAGCAGGAATTAGGGTTAGTGGTTGCGGTGACCATTTTCGTGGCACTGATTTCGGCGCTTGGCGATTTATCCGAGAGTATGTTTAAGCGTGCCGCCTGCATCAAAGACTCTGGTACGATTCTGCCTGGGCATGGTGGCGTGCTCGATCGCATCGACAGCCTCACTGCGGCCTTGCCGGTGTTTACCTTAATCTACATTGCATTTTGGATGTAACGCTATGCAAAATATGGTGATTTTGGGCGCAACTGGGTCGATTGGTGCCAGCACTTTAAGTGTGATTTCGGCTAATCCCGATGCCTATCGTGTTTACGCTTTAGTGGCGAATGCGAGTGTCGATAAGATGCTCGCCCTGTGTGTAACTCATCGCCCCCAAGTCGCCCATATGGTCGATAGCCAGGCCGCATTAGCGCTACAAGCCAAGCTTCCCCCTGAGCTTAATATCCAAGTCACAAGTGGCGAGGATGAGCTTATTGCCTTAGTCACTTCCTCAGTGGTTGATACCGTGATGGCTGCGATTGTCGGCGCGGCGGGTTTAGTCCCGACGCTGGCGGCGGTGAAGGCGGGTAAGCGGGTATTGCTCGCCAATAAAGAGGCGCTGGTGATGTCCGGCGAACTGTTTATTGAGGCAACGAAACGCTCTGGCGCCACGTTGTTGCCGGTTGACAGTGAACACAATGCGATTTTCCAATGCTTACCCGAAGAAGTGCAGGCTAATTTAGGGCGCTGTGATTTAGCGGCGTCAGGTATTTCCCATATTTTGCTCACCGGTTCTGGTGGTCCATTTTTAACCGCCGAGCTGTCAAGTCTTGCGGCAATGACGCCAGCACAGGCTTGCAAACATCCAAATTGGTCAATGGGGCCGAAAATTTCGGTCGACTCCGCCACTATGATGAATAAGGGCTTGGAGTTTATCGAAGCGCGCTGGTTGTTCAATACCCAAAAAGATCAACTAAAGGTGGTTATTCATCCGCAAAGTGTTATTCATTCTATGGTGCAATACCGCGATGGCAGTGTGATCGCGCAGATGGGCAACCCGGATATGCGTACGCCAATTGCGCATTGTATGTCCTATCCGCAAAGAATTCGCTCCGGTGTTGAACCTTTGGATTTTTTCAAAGTCGGACAGTTAAGCTTTTGTGAGCCAGACTTTAATCGCTTCCCCTGTTTGGCTTTAGCGATTGCCGCTTGTGCCCAAGGGCAAGAAGCGACTACGGTACTCAATGCGGCCAATGAAATCGCCGTGGAGGCGTTTTTACAAGGCAAGATTGGGTTTACCCATATCGCCAAGGTGAACGAAGCCTGTTTATCGTCGGTGCCTAAACGGGCGATGACCAGCATCGAAGATATCATTGCCCTCGATGCACAAACACGGATATATGCCCGTGAATTACTAACGAAATTTGCTTAGGCCTCTTGTTGACGAGGCTTGAGTGGATTTACTGATGACGTAAGGAGTGGAATGTTAGATTTTTTGTGGAACTTAGGTTCTTTTATCGTAGCACTTGGGCTGTTAATTACTGCCCACGAATACGGCCATTTCTATATTGCGCGCCGCTGTGGTGTGAAAGTTGAGCGTTTTTCTATTGGTTTTGGTAAGGCGATTTGGCGCAAAGTCGGTCAAGATGGTACTGAATATGTTATTGCCATGATCCCGCTGGGTGGCTATGTCAAAATGCTCGATGAGCGTGTTGAAGATGTCCCCGATAACTTAAAAGATCAGGCCTTTAACCGTAAAAGCGTGTGGCAACGTATAGCCATTGTGGCGGCTGGCCCCATTGCGAACTTTATTTTTGCGATTATCGCACTGTATTTTATGTATTTAATTGGTGTGCCATCGCTAAAGCCAGTCATTACCTCAACAACACCTGGCACTGCGGCGGCACAAATCCAAGTCACTGAGCCGATGCAAGTGACGGCGATTTCAGGCCAGCCAGTACGGAATTGGGAAGAAGTCAATTTGGCGCTTGTTGGCCATATTGGTGATGACAGTTTAACACTATCCCTTGCGCCTCTTAACGGTTTACAGGGACTTGATACCGATACTCGTACTTACACTTTAGACACCCGTCAATGGCGTTTCGACCCTGAGAAAGAGTCACCGATCACGGCACTGGGCTTGGGCGTGTATCGCCCTGCGATCGAGCCACAAATTGCGCTCATCAGTGAAGGCAGTGCAGCGGCTAAGAGTGATCTGAAGGTCGGTGATACCTTAGTGGCTATCAATGGCCAGCAATATACCGATTGGCAAGCTTTTGTTGACATTATTCAGCATTCTGCCAATGTGCCTGTGGAGTTAACCGTGCGCCGTAATGGTGAGCAATTTGCCATCTCTGTGACACCAGCAAGTGTTAAAAATAGTGATGGTAAAGATGTCGGCGTGCTTGGGGTGAGCCCGGCTCAGGCACAATGGCCTGAGAATATGCGATTACAGCTGGAATATGGGCCAATCGAATCTTTTGCTATCGCAGCCGATAAAACATGGCAACTTGTTGTCGTGAGCTTTAAGATGATTGGCAAATTATTTACTGGCGATGTGTCAGTGAAAAACTTAAGTGGACCTATCTCAATCGCACAGGGTGCGGGCAATAGTGCAAACTATGGCTTGGTTTACTTTCTCGGTTTCCTCGCGCTTATCAGTGTCAATTTAGGCATCATTAACTTGCTGCCATTGCCTGTGCTCGATGGGGGACACCTGCTGTATTACTTCGTTGAAGTAATAACTGGTAAGCCTGTATCTGAAAAGGTACAGGAAATAGGATTCAGATTTGGGGCAGCATTACTGCTGATGTTGATGAGCATTGCGCTCTTCAATGATTTTGCCCGACTCTGAGCAAGGACAGACTAATAATTAGAAGTGCTCTATGAGATTGAATAAACTTTTTGCCTCGATGTTATTCGTCGGTGCGTCGTTTTCAGGGACTGTGTTGGCGGATACTTTCCAACCCTTTGAAGTGACCGACATCCAAGTTGAAGGTTTGCAGCGAGTCGCACTGGGTGCTGCCTTGTTAAGCTTACCAGTGAAAGTGGGCGACACTGTAGATCAGTTAAAAATTCAGCAAGCCATTAAAAGCCTGTATGCCTCAACTAACTTTGAGAATATCTCAGTCAGTCATGATGGCGGCGTGTTGATTGTCAAAGTCACCGAAAGACCAACCATCAGTGCTGTGACGTTTGAAGGCAACAAAGACATTAAAGATGAGCAGTTACAGGAAAGTCTGGACGGCTCAGGCGTTAAAGTCGGCGAATCTTTAGACCGCACAATGCTGACTGGCATCGAGAAGGGATTACAAGACTTCTACTACGGCGTGGGTAAATACGGCGCCAAAGTCGAGGCGCAGGTGATTAACTTGCCTCGGAACCGTGTCGAACTTAAGTTCAAATTTACTGAAGGTTTAGCGGCCGAAATCCGCCAAATTAACGTGGTCGGTAATCATGAGTTCACCGATGCTGAGCTTATCGGCATGTTAGAACTGAAAGATTATGTGGCTTGGTGGGATCTGTTTGGTGAGCGTCGCTATCAGAAGCAAAAGCTTCAAGCCGACCTTGAGACGATTAAAACCTATTACCACAACAAGGGTTATATTCGCTTTGAAGTTACCTCGACTCAAGTGGCTATGACCCCAGACCGTAAAGGCTTGTACATCACTATCAACGTCAATGAAGGTGAGAAGTACAAGGTAAAAGGCGTTAACCTCACGGGCGATCTGATGGGTCGTGAAGAGTTGATGAAATCGATTCTGCCTATCAAGGCGGGCGATATGTACAACGGCGGTGATGTAACCTTCACCGAAGAGATGTACAGCAAATACTTAGGCCGTTTCGGTTACGCTTACCCTGAAGTGAAAACCTACCCTGAAATTGATGATAAGACCAAGGAAGTGACCTTAAACATCAATATCAAACCTGGTAAGCGTGTGTATGTTCGCTCCATCAACTTTACCGGTAATACTGTCACTAAAGATGAAGTGATGCGTCGTGAACTGCGTCAGATGGAAGGTGCGTGGTTAAACTCGGCACAAGTTGAGCAATCAAAAGCGCGTCTTAACCGTTTAGGCTATTTTGAAACTGTTGATACTGAAACTATTCAAGTTCCTGGCACCGATGATTTAGTTGATATCGCTGTAAAAGTGAAAGAACAGCCATCAGGTTCATTTAATGCAGGTGTGGGTTACGGTACTGAATCAGGTTTAAGCTTGCAGTTTGGCGTGCAGCAAAACAACTTCTTAGGTTCGGGAAATCAAGCTGGCATTAGTATGAGTACCAACAAATACTCGAAAAATGTCAACTTATCTTATACCGACCCCTACTGGACGAAAGATGGCGTGAGCTTAGGTGGAAGCATTTATTGGAGTGAATTTGATGCCAATGAAGCTGACTTAGAGCGCTATAAAAACAGTTCGTACGGTGTGGCGCTTAACTCAGGCTTCCCAATTAACGAATACAACCGTATTAATGGTGGTATTGGTTATCGTCATAACACGATTTCTGAAATTTCAGCCTATGAGCAAGCACTGCGTTTCTATAATATTTATCGAAACGATGATCCTAATGCCGACTTAAGTTTTGATAACTTTGAGCTGAGTTTAGGTTGGTCACGCAGTACCTTAAACCGTGGCACTTTCCCAACGGATGGTTCATCACAACGTCTAAACGGTAAGATGACGGTTCCGGGTTCAAACCTGCAATACTTTAAAACTGATTTTGATACCAACTATTATTTCCCTGTTACCCGCAGTCATAACTTTGTGGTCTTAGCTCGTGGCCGTTTAGGTTATGGTAATGGTTATGGTCAATTTAACGATAATGACCAGATCCTTCCATTCTGGGAAAACTATTATTCCGGCGGTAGCACTTCATTACGTGGCTTTAAGTCAAACTCGGTTGGTCCTCGTTCATTCTATCTCTACCGTGGTAGTGAGCCCTGTGCACCTGATCCATCGGGTGATGGTTGTAGTTTACCGGGCGATCCTAACAGTATTCAGGTGAGTTCAGGTCGTTCAATCGGTGGTAATGCGATTGCAACGGCAAGTATGGAGTTTATTGTACCCACACCGTTCTTAGATGAGGCCTATTCAAATTCGGTGCGTACAAGTTTCTTCCTCGATGCCGGTAACGTATGGGATACAGAGTTTGATTTTGATGCTTACCAAACACTTCCTGCTGAGGAATTTGCTAAATTGCAGGATTATAGCGATCCATCGCGTATCCGCGCCTCTTGGGGGGTGAGCCTACAATGGTTATCACCAATGGGACCTATGGTATTTAGCTTAGCGTGGCCACTTAAGGAATACGAAGGCGATCAAACAGAGATCTTTTCGTTCAATATTGGCAAAACTTTTTAAAAGGCATACACTCGGCAGGTTTTGCTGAAAATAACAAGGCTACAAGGAGTCTACTTTGAATAAGATGGTAAATCGCGCCCTGATGACATTGGTTTTATTAGGTGCGCCATTAATGGCACATGCTGAGAAAATAGCCGTTGTGGATATGGGCGAAGTGTTTGAACAGTTGCCACAACGCGAACAGATCTCTCAAGCGCTTAAAGCTGAGTTTGGTGATCGCATGGCCGATGTACAAAAGATGCAAGAAGAAATGCGCTCTCTAATGGAGAAGCAGCAGCGTGATGGCGCGTTAATGAATGACACGCAAAAAACGGAGCTGGTTCGTAAAATGGAATCGCTAAAATCTGAATATCAGTTAAAAGGCAAAGCACTCGATGAGGATTTACGTCGTCGTCAAGGTGAAGAGCAAAATAAACTGTTAGTTAAAGTGCAAAAAGCCATTAATACAATCGCTGAAAAAGACCAATATGACTTGGTATTACAACGCGGTGCTGTCATTTATGTTAAGCCAAACGCTGACATCAGTGGCAAAGTGGTTGAAGCCTTAAGCAAAGGCAAGTAATTGATGAAAAGTGTGACTTTAAAAGAGCTAAGCCTGATATTAGATGGCGTTGT
The DNA here is from genome assembly GCF_001308045.1 of Shewanella sp. Sh95. Taxonomy (NCBI): domain Bacteria; kingdom Pseudomonadati; phylum Pseudomonadota; class Gammaproteobacteria; order Alteromonadales; family Shewanellaceae; genus Shewanella; species Shewanella sp. Sh95. The sequence goes on along the minus strand of NZ_LGYY01000264.1, from coordinate 9,871 downwards.
CCAAGGCGATGAAACCTTAGTGATCAACAGTGTTGCAACGCTTGAACATGCCACAGCGGGACAAATCTCTTTTTTAGCCAACAGCAAATACCGTGCTCAGCTTGAGTCAACTCAAGCGAGCGCGGTGTTATTGTCGGCTAAAGATGCGCAGGACTATCCTGGCACTGCGTTAGTTGTAAAAGATCCCTATGTGGGGTTTGCTCGTGTGGCGCAGTTGTTAGATACCACGCCCAAGGCAGCGATGGGTATTCATCCCTCGGCGCAAATTGACCCTTCTGCCCAGTTAGGTGAAGGTGTGGCAATTGGTGCTAATGTGGTGATTGGTGCCAATGTTATCCTTGGTGAAAATGTACAAATTGGTGCGGGTACTGTGATTGGACAAGACTCCATCATAGGCTCAAATAGCCGGTTATGGGCCAATGTCACCCTGTATCACAATGTTCATTTAGGCCAAGACTGTATTATTCATTCCGGTGCCGTTATTGGCTCCGATGGATTTGGTTACGCTAATGAGCGCGGACAGTGGGTTAAGATCCCCCAAACGGGTGGTGTGCGCATTGGTGATCGCGTCGAAATCGGTGCTAATTCAACGATTGACCGCGGTGCATTAGGCCATACCGAAATCCACAATGGTGTGATTATCGACAACCAAGTGCAGGTCGCCCATAACGATATTATTGGTGAAAATACAGCTATTGCAGGCAGTACCACGATTGCGGGCAGTGTCACTATTGGTAAGTACTGTATTATTGGTGGAAATTGTGCCATTGCTGGCCATTTATCCATTGCCGATGGTGTGCATATTTCTGGCGCGACCAACATTACTGGTAATATGCGTGAGCCTGGTTTGTATTCATCAGCCACGGTTGCTATGGATAACAAAACGTGGCGTAAAAACACAGTTCGCTTCCGTCAATTGGATGAACTGTTCCAGCGCGTGAAGACGTTGGAAAAAAATTTAAATACACCAGAGTAATTGCCCTAAGGCAATTTTGAGGAACTAGGTTCGTGTCTAATCAAATGAACACTATGGATATTTCGGAGATCCTTAAGTATCTGCCCCATAGATATCCATTCCTATTAATCGATCGCGTACTGGATTTCACCCCCGGTGAGAGTCTCCATGCGATTAAAAACGTGACGATTAATGAGCCCTTCTTTCAGGGGCATTTCCCGATCCAGCCTGTGATGCCCGGCGTGCTGATTTTAGAAGCCATGGCGCAGGCCACTGGTCTGCTTGCTTTTAAGACCATGAGTGACGATGTGCCACCACCTGGTGTGTTGTATTATTTTGCGGGTATCGATAATGCACGTTTTAGACGTGTAGTCGAACCCGGTGATCAAATCCATTTTGAAGTCAAAATGATTAAAGAGCGCCGCGGGATTGGCGTTTTCTATGGTGAGGCCAAAGTGGATGGTGAAGTGGTTTGTTCCGCTGAAATCATGTGTGCCCGCAGAGAGATTAATCAGTGATAGATACATTAGCGTTTGTGCATCCCGATGCAAAAATTGGTAAAAATGTCACCATAGGTCCATGGAGTTATGTGGGCGCGGGTGTCGAGATTGGCGACGATTGTTGGTTAAGCTCCCACGTGGTGGTGAAGGGGCCAACGGTGATAGGTAAAGGCAACCGTATTTTTCAATTCGCCTCTGTGGGTGAAGAATGCCAAGATAAAAAATACGCAGGTGAGCCTACACGCCTTATCATTGGCGATAACAATGTTATCCGTGAGCATGTCACTATTCACCGTGGAACCGTTCAAGACAATAGCGAAACCCGTATTGGTTCAAACAACCTGTTTATGAACTACGTGCACATTGCCCACGACTGTGTAGTCGGCAATAACGTAATTATGGCGAATAATGCGTCTATCGCAGGCCATGTGCATGTCGGTGACTGGGCTATTCTCGGTGGCATGACTGGCGTTCACCAGTTTGTGCATATCGGTGCCCACGCCTTTACTGCGGGATGTTCGTTATTATTACAGGATGTGCCACCCTTTGTGATGGCTGCGGGACAACCAGCTATCCCTCGCGGCTTAAATAGCGAAGGTATGAAGCGCCGAGGTTTCTCTAAGGAAACTCAATTAGCGGTGCGCCGCGCTTATAAAACCTTATATCGTAGCAGCCTGACGGTTGAAGAAGCGGTTGAGGCACTTGCCGAAGATGCACAAAATGACGCGCAAGTTAAGTTGCTCGTTGAGTTTGTCAAATCTTCGGGTCGCGGCATTATTCGTTAGCGGCATGATGCGTTAAGAGTTTCGACTCTAGACTATGCCATTCATAGGCACTGCTTGTGACATTCTGCGTTAGAAAATGCCATGGCAGAGGTTATCGCTGCGGTGCCATTCACTTGTCAGATATGATTGGTTTATGAGCAAAAAATCTCAATTAGTGTTTGCAATGGTCGCCGGAGAACTCTCCGGCGATATTTTAGGTGCGGGTTTGATGGCCGCGCTGCAAAAAGCACATCCCAATGCCCGTTTTGTTGGTATTGGTGGACCTCGTATGGAAGCCTTAGGCTTCGAATCCCTGTTCGCGATGGAAGAATTAGCCGTGATGGGGATAGTTGAAGTGCTATCGCGTCTGCCACGCCTGCTCCATGTCCGAGCTTCGTTAATTAAGTCCATCACCGAGCTTAAGCCTGATTGCTTTATCGGTATTGATGCGCCGGATTTCAATATCGGTCTCGAGCTTAAATTAAAGGCTCAGGGGATTAAAACCGTTCACTATGTGAGTCCTTCGGTGTGGGCATGGCGGCCTAAGCGGATCTTTAAAATCGCCAAGGCCACTAATATGGTGCTGTCATTATTGCCCTTCGAGAAAGCCTTCTACGATAAGCATCAAGTGCCTTGTACCTTTGTCGGTCATACCTTAGCCGACGACATTCCGCTTGAGAGTGATAAAGCAAGTGCGCGTCAATTGCTGGAGTTAGATCCTGAGGCTGAATATCTCGCGATTTTACCTGGTTCGCGCGGCGGTGAGCTAAAGCAATTGGCTGAGCCCTTTGTGAAGGCGGCGCTACTTATCAAGCAGCAATTTCCCGATATTCGCTTTGTGACGCCTTTAGTGAATCAACAGCGCCGTGAGCAGTTTGAACAAGCGTTAAAAGATTATGCGCCGGATTTAGAAATTCACATGGTGGAAGGCAAGTCACGCGAAGTGATGGCCGCTGCCGATGGTATTTTACTCGCCTCGGGTACAGCGACGTTAGAGGCCATGCTGATTAAACGCCCAATGGTGGTGGCGTACCGCGTGAGTCCACTGACCTATCGTATTGCCAAGAGCATGATGCAGGTGAATCGTTTCTCGCTGCCAAATTTATTAGCGGGGCGAGATGTGGTACCAGAGCTCATTCAGCATGATTGCACGCCAGAGAAAATAGCTGCCGCGGTTGGCGTTGAACTTAACCGAGACTTTGCACCAATTAAAGCCGAGTTTGAACGTTTGCATCAACTGCTGCGTTGTAATGCCAGCCAAAAGGCGGCCGAGGCGGTTTTGGCTCTGGTTGATGTTAAGGATGTGAACTAATGGCGGTATTTAAGACGCTGACCGACACCGATATCGCGGCTTTTGCATCGGTGTTAGTGGCTGGTGTCGATGAGGTTGGTCGCGGTCCCCTCGTTGGCGATGTCGTCACCGCTGCGGTGATCCTCGATCCTAATCGACCTATTTTGGGCTTAAATGACTCTAAAAAGCTCAGCGAGAAGCGCCGCGAGGCATTATTCGATGAGATTTGTGAAAAAGCCTTAAGCTTTCATGTGGGGCGGGCAAGTCCTGCGGAAATTGATGAGCTGAATATCCTGCATGCCACTATGCTTGCCATGCAGCGCGCAGTGGCAGGGCTTGCACGTGCGCCCGAGTTAGTTTTAGTCGATGGTAATCGCAGCCCAGCGTTTACTCATCAAGGGCTGTCTTTGGCGAGCCATAGCATAGTCAAGGGTGATGGCCTGATTGCCAGCATCAGTGCAGCCTCGATTATTGCCAAAGTGACCCGTGATCGGGAGATGGATGCCCTCGATGCCGCTTATCCACAGTATGGATTTGCTAAGCATAAGGGCTATCCAACGAAGGCGCATTTTGACGCCATCGCCGAGCATGGTGTGTTCGATCAATATCGTAAAAGTTTCAAACCCGTCAAGGCATTACTGGAGCGTTAACACCGATTGGGTGTTTTCACTTCAGCTTGAGAGCAAAGTCACTAGCCCAAGAGCGGTGACTTTGCTAGTCTGCTTTTTTAGTGATTGTTAACCTGCTATTCAAAGATAATTCTAATTATGTCCGATCCTCGTTTTGTGCATCTGCGTGTCCACAGTGACTTTTCTATGTCCGATGGTGTGGCTAAGGTCAAGCCAATCCTTGCTCAAGTTGAAGCGCATGGGATGGCGGCGGTGGCTTTAACAGATCAAAATAACTTCTGTGGTCTAGTGAAGTTTTACGGCGGTTGCCATGGCGCAGGGATCAAGCCGATTATCGGCGCGGACTTTTGGATGCAAGTACCTGGTTTTGATGGTGAGTTTTGCGCCTTAACCATTATTGCGATGAATAATGAGGGCTATCAAAACCTCACCCAAATCATCAGTCAAGCCTATTTACGCGGGCATGTTCAAGGTCGCGTAGTGATTGACCAAGAGTGGTTGGTCACATATAACCAAGGCATTTTGCTGCTGTCTGGGGGCAAAGAAGGGGATGTGGGTAAGGCGCTGCTGAAGGGCAACAATACTCAGGTTGAGTCGTTATGCGAGTTCTATCAGCAGCATTTTGAGGGACGTTATTTCCTTGAGTTGTTACGCACCGGACGCCCCGATGAAGAGCGTTATCTGCACATGGCGGTGGGATTAGCGCAGGAAAAGGGTATTCCTGTGGTGGCTACAAATCAGGTGGTGTTTTTAAAGCCAGAGGACTTCGAAGCCCATGAAATACGGGTCGCGATTCACGATGGTTTTACGCTCGCCGATCCACGCCGTCCTAAAAAGTACAGTGAGCAGCAGTACCTTCGCAGTGAAGAGGAAATGTGTGAGCTGTTTGCTGACATCCCCGCAGCCCTTGCCAATACCGTTGAAATTGCTAAGCGTTGTAACGTCACTATTCGTTTAAACGAATACTTCTTACCTAACTTCCCCACTGGCGATATGTCGATTGAGGATTATTTGGTTGATCGCTCTAAGAAGGGGCTCGAAGAGCGCTTAGCATTCTTATTCCCCGACCCACAGGTGCGCGCCGAGCGTCGCGGTGAGTACGATGAGCGCCTCGACATCGAGCTTCAAGTGATTAACCAAATGGGCTTTCCTGGTTACTTCTTGATCGTGATGGAGTTTATTCAGTGGGGTAAGGACAACGGGATTCCCGTTGGTCCTGGCCGTGGTTCGGGCGCGGGTTCGCTTGTGGCCTATGCCCTTAAGATTACCGACTTAGACCCCCTCGAATTTGACCTGCTGTTCGAACGTTTTTTGAACCCAGAACGGGTGTCGATGCCCGACTTCGACGTTGACTTCTGTATGGATCGACGCGACGAGGTCATTGACCACGTGGCTGAGTTGTACGGCCGTGAAGCGGTATCGCAGATTATTACTTTCGGTACAATGGCGGCTAAGGCGGTTATCCGAGACGTCGGCCGTGTACTGGGACATCCCTATGGCTTTGTCGATCGCATTTCAAAGCTTATCCCACCCGAGCCAGGGATGACACTGGCTAAAGCTTTTGAAGTGGAACCGGCATTGCAGGAATCCTACGATGCCGATGAAGATGTCAAAGATCTTATCGACATGTGCCGCAAACTTGAGGGCGTCACTCGAAACGCGGGTAAGCACGCGGGGGGCGTGGTGATTGCGCCCACCAAGATCACCGACTTTTCGCCGCTATACTGCGACGCTGAAGGTAAAAACCCGGTAACCCAGTTCGATAAGAACGACGTGGAAACCGCAGGGTTAGTTAAATTCGACTTCTTGGGGTTAAGAACGCTCACTATCGTCGATTGGGCGCTAGAGATGATCAACAAGGTGGAGGTTAAAAATGGCCGTCCACCAATACGCATTGAAGCGATTCCGCTAGACGACCCAGCCTCGTTTAGATTGCTGCAACGTTATGAAACTACAGCGGTATTCCAGCTCGAATCCCGTGGTATGAAGGATTTGATTAAACGTCTACAGCCCGACTGCTTCGAAGATATGATCGCTTTGGTGGCATTGTTTCGCCCAGGGCCGTTGCAATCGGGCATGGTAGATAACTTTATCGAGCGTAAGCATGGCCGTGAAGAGGTGTCTTACCCCGATTCTCAATACCAGCATGAATCCTTAAAAGAACTGCTTTCGCCCACCTACGGCATTATTTTGTACCAAGAGCAGGTGATGCAGATTGCGCAGGTATTGTCAGGTTATACCTTAGGCGGCGCTGACATGTTACGCCGTGCCATGGGTAAGAAAAAGCCTGAGGAGATGGCCAAACAGCGGAGTATTTTTAAAGAGGGTGCGATTAAAAACGGTGTCGACGGCGAGCTGTCGATGAAAATCTTCGACCTTGTGGAAAAGTTCGCTGGTTACGGTTTTAACAAGTCTCACTCTGCGGCCTATGCGTTAGTTTCCTATCAAACGCTGTGGTTGAAGACCCATTTTCCATCGCAATTTATGGCGGCTGTAATGTCTGCCGATATGGATAACACCGATAAAATTGTGACCTTAGTGGATGAATGCGAGCGGATGGGGCTCACCATCATTCCGCCGGATGTGAATAAGGGATTATTTAAGTTTACCGTTGATGATGATCTGCGGATTGTCTACGGCATTGGAGCGATCAAAGGCGTGGGTGAGGGGCCAGTTGAGTCAATTTTAGCGGCGCGTAAAGATGGTCCCTTTGTTGATTTATTCGATTTCTGTGCCCGTATAGACCTAAAAAAGCTCAATAAACGGGTTATTGAAAAGCTTATCTGTGCTGGAGCGTTAGATTCCCTCGGACCGCACCGCGCGTCGATGATGGCAACCTTACCCGAGGCCATTAGCGCAGCAGACCAACATGCGAAGGCTGAGGCTATTGGCCAGCATGATATGTTTGGTTTGCTCAATAGTGATCCCGAGGATAGCAAGCAACAGTTTGTGGAATGTACCCCATGGCCGGACAAAATTTGGCTTGAGGGCGAGCGCGAAACATTAGGGTTGTATTTAACGGGGCACCCAATAAATCAATATCTTAAAGAGCTTAAGCATTACACCTCTGGGCGCTTGAAGGATGTGCATCCTACCGAACGGGGTAAAACCGTTAAGGCGGCGGGCCTCGTCGTGGCGACCAGGGTGATGCTCACTAAACGCGGCTCGAAAATGGGCTTACTGACCTTAGATGATAAGAGCGCTCGGCTTGAGGTGATGCTATTTACTGAAGCCTTTGAGAAGTTTAATCACCTGCTGGAAAAGGACCGGATCCTGATCTGCGAAGGTGAGGTGAGTTTTGATGATTTTGCCGGTGGAAACCGGATGACGGCGCGCAATATCATCGATATCAGTGAGGCGCGTAGCCATTTTGCCAGTGCATTGGAAATCGATTTAGAGGCATCGCAGCTGACCCCAAATATGCTCGAGGGCATTGAGCAGGCAATCAGTCCATGGCGTAATGGCGCAGTGCCAGTGCTAATTAACTACAGCCAAGCTCAAGCCAAGGGGCAGTTTAGATTGGCCGAAATCTGGCGAGTTAACCCAAGTGATGAGTTGGTCTTTGCCTTGGAAAGTTTACTCGGCCCGCAGAAAGTGCGGATTGTATTTCCATCGTAATATCTGTCTTAAGTCGAACCAAGCTTAGGTTTCTGTTGTTTTTGAGTGGGGAAGAGGATGGCGGCGCAGGATTTGAGTGTTCATATAGCGCGATTTTTAGATAGCTTACCCTTTCAAGCGGGGAGCAAGTTAGTCCTCGCTTACAGTGGCGGAGTCGATTCCGAAGTGCTCGCCTACGGCTTAAGTGAATATGCTAAACAGCGTCCTGATTTACGCTATCAATTGATTTATGTACACCATGGCTTGAGCCCCAATGCCGATGCTTGGGCCAAGCATTGTCAAGAACGCGCGGCCCTGTATGGTTTACCTGTGACGGTAGAACGGGTCCAACTCGAGCTTGGTCCTCGGGTGAGCGTTGAGGCTGCAGCGCGAAAAGTGCGTTATCAGGCGATTTTAGCGCATCTTAATCCGCAGGATATCTTACTAACCGCTCACCATGAAGATGATCAACTCGAGACAATTCTGTTAGCCCTAAAACGCGGTCAAGGCCCTAAGGGGTTAGCGGCCATGGGGCATATTCAGCCGCTCTCATTAGCAGGCAAAGGATCGTGCTTACAAGTGCGTCCTTTGCTTGATATTAGCCGCGAGATGATTGAAGCCTTTGCCAAAGCGCAACATTTAGTCCATATCGATGATGAGAGTAATCAAGATGATAAGTACGATCGTAACTTTCTTCGCCTCGAGATTATCCCACGCCTAAAAGCGCGCTGGCCAAGTATCGCCAGCACCGCCAGTCGCAGTGCCCAGCTTTGTGCCGAGCAGCAAGCCATAGTAGAAACTGAGATCAGTGAGCGTTTACCTAAGCTGTTAACCAAGGCGGCTGTTACTGAGCAAACTGTACTCAAGCTGACTGAATTGGCAGCGCAACCGATTGAATGGCAAGGGATACTGCTGCGGGGCTTTATTGAGTCCCAAGGATTTTTACTGCCATCCTACGTGCAGTTGCAGCAAATGTTGCAGCAATTAATCCACGCTAAAGAGGATGCTAAGGTCCATATCCGCATTAATGACTGTGTACTGCGCCGCTTTGCCGGGATGCTTTATCTGGATAGTGGAGAAACCCTATCTACCGTGCCCCACATTACAGCGCGCGACCTACATCAAGAGATTCTGACCTTATTGACTCAAGCATCAACAATGGTTGAAGACAAGATTGTGCCATTTGCGTTGGTTACCACAGGCCCTCGGCTGCGTTTACCTAACGCCGATGAAGTGGTGAGTCTACGTTATGGCTTGCCTGGGCAATTTCGCTGTCAGCCGCATTTTCGCGATAAGGGACGCGAGCTAAAAAAACTCTGGCAGGAATGCGCTGTGCCGCCATGGTTACGTACTGATGTAGGATTCGTGTTCTACAACGATAAGCTGGTGATGGCCTTTGGTCTCTGGGTCGAAAAGGCATTTTGTGCCCAAGGGGATGATATCGGGCTTAAGTTTGATGGGAATGCGATCGGATAGCAAAGTCTATTTGCCATGCTTTATCGCCAGTGAGCAGCATCCATGCTCGATTAAGACAGTTGGGCTGGGCTTAACTTGTAGCAATTACGTCCCGAGGCTTTGGCTTGATACAAAGTTTTATCAGCCTGCTCATAGAGTTGTTCGGCTTCCATCGTGTCGCTCGCCTCAGCCGCCCCAAGGCTACTGCTCACGCCAAATTGATGGAAGTTAGTATTGGCATTGGTTGCAGTGACGATACGCTCACACAGTAAACCCGCTGCATGAATATTACCTTGTACTATGACCACAAACTCATCGCCGCCGATGCGGAAAGCCTGATCTGTACTACGGATACTGCTACGGATAATGTCACCAAACTCTGAAGAATCCCCTGATGATTTACAAATAAATCATCAAATTAGGGTGGAAGCGCATCTTGTTGCATGATCAAATGGTTTCGCTAAAAACTACACTTGGACAACAAGATGCGCGAAGCCAATATCCTACAACATTCTTTACACCAATACTGCCCAGAACTTCACCTAAAACGATTAAACAGCTTGATGCTGGCCTCTAAGGCACTGATTGAATGTAAGACACTGACCTTGACTGAGTTAGGTCGAAATTTACCAACCACGGCCCGAACCAAGCACAACATCAAGCGCATTGATCGTTTGCTC